>JALSTE010000073.1 GCA_026983855.1 Acidimicrobiia bacterium | reverse complement strand
GGGCGGGGGTTGGGGGATCGGGTCCCGAGGTTCCGCAGTAGGGGTTGATGTGGCGGGCGGGAGGGGTGGCCGGGGGATCGGGTCCCGAGGTTCCGGTTCCGCTGCCACCCCCGGGGTCATTCCACGCGGCAGACTCGGGGGGCCGGGTGACCCGGACCGCCAGGCGCGACCACAGGACCGGATGAGGGAGATCGGTGAGTCAGACGACCGACACGCTGGCCGTGGTGCTGACTGCGGATCCGGGTTCCGATGAGGGAGATCGGTGAGTCAGACGACCGACACGCTGGCCGTGGTGCTGACTGCGGCGGGGGGTACGGCGGTGCTGACCCCCGTGGTTCGCTGGATCGGCTTCAAGGTCGGGGCCGTGGTCGAGCCCGATGAGCGGAGGGTCCACCTGCGGCCCACCGCCACCGCCGGGGGAGCGGCGATGTACCTGGCCTTCCTGGCCGCCTTCGGTCTGGCCTCTCGCCTGGACACCTTCCGTTCGGCCTTCACCAGCTCCTCCGAACCGCTCGGCATCGTCATCGGGGCCTCGGTCATGTTCTTCGTGGGGGCCGCCGACGATCTGAGGCCGGTTTCACCCCCGGCCAAGGTGGCGGGACAGGTCCTGGCCGGCAGCCTGCTCTACCTCTTCGGCGTGACCATGTTCTACGTGAGGGTCCCCTTCGGGGGCCTGTGGGCGCTCTCACCCGACATCGTGCCCCTGGTGACGGTGTTGTGGGTGGTGCTGATGGCCAATGCCATCAACCTCATCGACGGGCTCGACGGCCTGGCGGCGGGGGTGCTGGCGATCGCGGCGGGAGCCTTCTATCTGTACAGCCAGCAACTGGCCCACGCCGGCCTCATAGAGGCGGCCGGGGTGGGTCCCCTGGTGGCCCTGGTCACCCTGGGGTTGTGCGTGGGATTCCTGCCCCACAACTTCCACCCGGCCCGCATCTTCATGGGTGACGGAGGCGCCCTCATGCTGGGGTTGCTCATGGCCGCGGCGACCATGACCATCGGGGGGAGGGTGGTGGACCAGTTCTCGGGTCAGACCTACTTCTTCTTCGCCCCCATGGCCATCCCCTTCGTGGTCCTGGGTGTGCCCCTTCTCGACACCGCCTGGTCGGTGGTCCGCCGGGCCGCCAGCCGAACCCCGTTGAGTCAGGCCGACAAGGGCCACATGCACCACCGTCTCATGAGACTCGGTCATGGTCACCGTCGCAGTGTTCTCATCCTGTGGACGTGGACGGCGCTGCTGTCGGGGGTGGTCCTGTTCCCCACCATCACCGGCAACGGCGACGCCCTGGTGCCCTTCCTGGTGGCGGGCCTGGCCCTCATGCTCTACACCCTGTTCCACTCCTCGGCCCGACGGACGGCGTCCGCCGGCACGTCCGGGGAGGAGTGAGCGGACGGCGGTCCCCTCCGGGCCCGGTGGTGTGGTCCGGTGGAACGGGGAGGGCCCGGTGGTGTGGTCCGGTGGAACGGAAACTTGCCTCGGGGCCCGGGCTCGAATACATTGTGAGAGCTTTCACAAGCGCGGCAGCTCCCGCCTGCCCGAGTTCGCCCCCCGCCTCCCCCAACGGATCCGATGGACCTGTCCGACCGACGAGAGCTCAACAACGGCTTCGGTGAGGGTCTCACCCGCGCCTTCGAGCTGGCCATCACCCCCACCCTGTTCGCCGGGCTGGGGTGGTTCGTCGACCGTCGGCTGGGAACCACCCCACTGTTCATGATCACCCTGCTCCTGCTGACCATGGTCGGCATGGGTCTGCGCTGGTGGTACGACTACGACCGGCGCATGACTCTCATGGAGAACGAACTCCGGGCCCGGCGGAGCGAGGGTTCGGTGGCCACGCCCCGTCCCGTCCACCGTTCCCCCGAACTGCCCGACGGTCGCCTGCCGGCCGGGGTCACCCTGGACGACGCCTCGTGAGTGACACCTTCGTAACCCGCCTGGACGGGCCCTCACCGGAGCAGGAGATCGCCGGGGACATGGTCCGCCGGGCCCTTCCGGTCATCCCCCTGGTGCTGGCCATCTCCTTCGCCGTGTGGGGGGTCAACGGGGCCCTGTCGTCGGGTTACGCCATCGCCCTGGTGCTGGTGAACTTCCTGTTCGCCGCCGCCCTGTTGGCGTGGAGCGCCCGCATCTCCCTGGCCCTGCTGATGGGCGCCGCCCTGGGCGGGTTCCTGGTCCGCCTGGCCCTGATATCGGTGGCCATCCTGGTGGTGAAGGACGCCGCCTGGGTGGAGCTGGTGCCCCTGGGCATAACCCTGATCATCACCCACCTCGGGCTCCTGATCTGGGAAACCCGCTACGTCTCGGCGTCGCTGGCCTTTCCCGGACTCAAGCCCACGACGAGCGTGGGTCCGTCCCCCGAGAACAAGAGGTAACCGCCGATGATCTTCGGCCTCGAGTTTCCACCGATCGAAAAGCTGGTCGAGTGGCCGTCGTTCTTCGGCGGAGACGCCTGGTACGGGCTCAACAAGATTGGCCTGTCGGCCCTGATCGCCATGGTGCTCACCATCGCCATCTACCTGGCGGCGGGCTCCAAGTACAAGAAGCGGTTGGTGCCCACGGGCATCCAGACCGTGGCCGAGTCCGGGATCGAGTTCATCGACAGCGGCATCATCGACCAGACCATCGGCCCGGAGGGACGTTCGTGGAACCCCTTCCTGCTGTCCCTGTTCTTCTTCGTCCTCATCACCAACCTCTTCGAGGTGGTGCCGGGGTGGCAGATGCCGGGCAACGCCCGTATGGCCTTCCCGGCCCTGCTGGCCATCCTGGTGTGGTTCATCTTCCTGGTCACCGGTATCAGGTACCAGGGAGCGGGGTACTTCAAGAACGCCCTGTTCCCCCCGGGAGTGCCGTGGCCCCTGTACTTCCTGGTGACCCCGATCGAGTTCGTCTCGACGTTCCTGGTCCGGCCCTTCTCCCTGGCCGTTCGTCTCTTCGCCAACATGCTGGCCGGCCACATCCTCCTGGTCACCTTCGTGGTGCTGTCCGAGGCCCTGTGGATCAAGCAGTGGTACGCGGTGTTCCTGCCCCTGCCCTTCATCATGCTGGTCCTGCTCACCGGCTTCGAGATCATGGTCTCCTTCCTGCAGGCCTACATCTTCACCATCCTGGCCGGGGTCTACATCGGCTCGTCCATGCATGCCGAGCACTGACCGTTTCCCCGACCAACTGACAAGTCAACCAACCGACCCAAGCGGCTCCCCGAGCCGACAACCCAAGTAAGGAAAAGCAAATGGAACTGCTTGCCCAGGCCGCCTCCGGGGCGGACCAGATCGCCTTCGGCGAGGCGATTTCAGCCGGTTTCGCCTATGGCCTGGCGGCCATCGGCCCCGGCATCGGCATCGGCTATCTGGTCGGCCAGTCCGTGCAGGCCATGGCCCGTCAGCCCGAGGCCGCCGGCATGGTGCGCACCACGATGTTCCTCGGCATCGCCTTCACCGAGGCCCTGGCCCTGATCGGCTTCGTGGTCTTCATCCTGCTGAAGTTCGCCTAGGAGCCCCGATGAACCTGCTGCTGCTTGCCGCCGAGGAAGGGCCCAACAACCCGATCCTCCCGGCGACCAACGAGATCATCTGGGGTGCGATCAGCTTCTTCCTGCTCATGGTCGTGCTGGCCAAGGTGGCCTACCCGCCGGTGCGCAAGGCCATGGAGGACCGGACGGCCAAGATCCAGGGCGAGTTCGACGCCGCCGACAAGGCCCGGGCCGAGGCGGCCGAGCTGAAGGCCTCCTATGAGTCCAAGCTGGCCGAGGCCCGGACCGAGGCCGCCCGCATCATCGACGAGGCCCGGGAGCAGGCCGAGGCGGTCCGCCGGGAACGCATCGCCGCCCTCGACGCCGAACTGGCCGAGCGCAAGGCCCAGGCCGAGGCCGATCTGGCCGCCGCCCGTGAGCGGGCCCTGGCCGAGACCCGGTCCCAGCTGGCCGGCCTGGCCGTGGGTGCCGCCGAGCGCATCGTCGAGGACAGCCTGGACGAGGCCCGCTACGCCAAGCTGGTCGACAACTTCATTGACCGGGTCGGATCCAGTACCTGATCCGTCACCCGACCGATCCGTCCCCGGGGCGGACCGTGGAGGAATCAAACACCGATGACCGATAGAACCGAGGCCTACGCCGGCGCAATCGTGGAGATCGCGCGGGCCGAGGACTCCCTCGACACCGTGGCCGACGAGATCTACCAGCTCGCCCGGGCCATGGACCGCAGCGACGATCTGCGTCTCACCCTGGCCGACCGCAGCCTGCCCGCCGCCCGCCGCCTGGTGGTGGTGGACGATCTGCTCGAGCACCGGGCCCTGCCCCTGACCACGAACATCGTGGCCATGCTGGTGGGGGCCGGACGGGGCGGTGACATCCCCGCCATAGCCGACCGGGTCGTGGCCCTGGCGGCGGAATCCCGGGGCAAGGCCGTGGCCGAGGTGCGCTCGGCCGTACCGCTGTCCCCTGACCAGCTCACCCGCCTTGAACAGGCCCTGAGCGCCAACGTCGGCCGTCAGGTCGAGGTCAAGGTCATCATCGATCCCGAGATACTCGGCGGTCTGGTGGCCCAGATCGACGACACGATCATCGACGGATCCATCCGTACCCGTATCGAGAAGCTCAAGGAGCAGGTGTGATGCCCGCTTCCCGGCCCACCGGCCCTCTCCCGGAGGAGACCCCACAGCATCATGGCTGACCTCACTTTCGACACCGCCTCGATCACCG
>JALSTE010000072.1 GCA_026983855.1 Acidimicrobiia bacterium | reverse complement strand
TGCGGATCGCCGGGCTCGAGGCCCTGGCCGGCAACGACGAGTTCGTCGGTCGGCACATCGGACCCGACGAACACGACACCGCCCACATGCTGGAGGTGGTGGGGGCCCGTGACCTCGACGACCTGATCCGCCGGGCGGTGCCCGCCGCCATCCGCACCTCGGTGGCCACCCCCCTGCCCGAGGGGTGCACCGAGACCGAGGCCACCCGACGTCTCCGGGAGAGGGCGGAGCGCATCGAGGTCCTCACCTCCTTGATCGGCATGGGCTACCACGACACGATCACCCCGGCCGTGATTCGGCGCAACGTCCTGGAGAATCCCGGCTGGTACACCGCCTACACGCCCTACCAGCCCGAGATCTCCCAGGGTCGGCTGGAGGCCCTGCTGAACTTCCAGACCCTGATCATGGACCTCACCGCCATGGAGATAGCGACCTCGTCCCTCCTGGACGAGGCGACGGCGGCGGCGGAGGCCATGGCCCTGTCCCACCGGGTGTCCCGCAGTGACCGCTCGGTGTTCATCGTCGACTCCGACTGCCTGCCCCAGACCCTGGCCGTGGTGCGCACCCGGGCCGAGCCCCTCGGAGTGGAGATCCGGGTGGTCGATGTCGAGTCCGGCTTCGACGCCTCCGACGCCTTCGGAGTGCTGCTCCAGTACCCGGGTCTCAGCGGCGAGGTCCGGGACCTGGGAGCCATCGTCGACCGTGTCCACGCCGAGGGGGCCCTGGTCACAGTGGCCGCCGACCTGCTGGGTCTCACCGTTCTGACCCCGCCCGGTGAGTGGGACGCCGACATTGTGGTCGGGTCGGCCCAGAGGTTCGGTGTTCCCCTGGGTTTCGGTGGACCCCACGCCGGGTACATGTCCACCCGAGACGCCTACAAGCGGAGTCTCCCCGGGCGGCTGGTGGGGGTGTCCATCGACTCCTCCGGTCGTGACGCCCTGAGGCTGGCCCTGCAGACCAGGGAGCAGCACATCCGCCGGGAGAGGGCCACGTCCAACATCTGCACCGCCCAGGTGCTCCTGGCGGTCATGGCGTCCATGTACGCCGTCTACCACGGCCCCGACGGGCTCAGGACCATCGCCCGGCGGGTCAATCGTCTGACGGCGATCCTGGCCGAGGGTCTCACCCGAGGGGGGGTCGGGGTCAACACCACCAGCTTCTTCGACACCATCGTGGTCGAGGCCCCCTCCGGCGCCCCGGCCCTGTTGGCGGCGGCCCGGGCGGCGGGGATCAACCTCAGACCGGTGTCGGACAACACCGTGGGAATTTCCCTCGACGAGACCTCCACGGCGGAGTTGGTGGAGACCCTCTGGTCGATCTTCGGGGTGACGGCCTCGGTGGCGGAGATCGACGCCGAGTTGGGTGACACCCTCCCCGCGGGCCGGGTTCGGGAATCGGACTTCATGACCCACCCGGTTTTCCACCGTTTCCGTTCCGAGACGGAGATGATGAGGTACCTGCGCAAGCTGTCCGACCGCGACATAGCCCTGGACCGGGCCATGATCCCCCTCGGCAGTTGCACCATGAAGCTGAACGCGGCGACCGAGATGGAGCCCGTGAGCTGGCCCGAGTTCGCCGGTGTGCACCCCTTCGCTCCCCTGGACCAGGTGGAGGGGTATCTGGAGGTGATCCGCGAACTGCAGGACATGCTCCTGGCCGTCACCGGTTACGACGCGGTCTCCCTGCAGCCCAATGCCGGCTCACAGGGGGAGTTCTCGGGGTTGATGGCGATCCGCGGCTACCACCGCAGCCGGGGGGAGGGCCACCGCGACGTGTGTCTGATCCCCTCGTCGGCCCACGGGACGAACGCCGCCTCCGCCGCCATGGCCGGGCTACGGGTCGTGGTCGTGGCCTGTGACGAACACGGCAACGTCGACGTCGACGACCTGGCGGCCAGGATCGAGGAGCACGGTCCGAATCTGGCCGCCCTGATGATCACCTACCCCTCCACCCACGGGGTGTTCGAGGAGGCGGTGGTCGAACTGTGCGAGATGGTCCACCGGGCCGGGGGCCAGGTCTATGTGGACGGTGCCAATCTGAACGCCCTGGTGGGTGTGGCCCCTCCCGGCGAGTGGGGTGGCGACGTCAGCCATCTCAACCTGCACAAGACGTTCTGCATCCCCCACGGTGGCGGTGGGCCCGGGGTGGGACCGGTGGCCGCCAAGTCCCATCTGGCCCCATTCCTTCCCGGTCACCCCGTGGTTCCCGAGTGCGGGCCTCCGGGGGGGCCCACCATCTCCGCCGCCCCGTGGGGATCGGCGGGCATCCTGCCCATCAGCTGGGTGTACATCACCCTGATGGGGGCTCCGGGGCTGCGCCGGGCCACCCAGATGGCGATCCTCAACGCCAACTACGTGGCCCGCCGGCTGGACCCCCACTATCCGGTGCTCTACACCGGCCCGGGGGGACTCGTGGCCCACGAGTGCATTGTCGACCTGCGCCCCCTGAAGAAGATCGTGTCGGTCGACGACGTGGCCAAGCGCCTGATCGACTACGGGTTCCACGCCCCCACCATGTCGTTCCCGGTGCCGGGAACCCTGATGATCGAGCCCACGGAGTCGGAGTCGCTGGCGGAGATCGACCGCTTCTGCGACGCCATGATCGCCATCAGGGGGGAGATATCGCGGATCGAGAGTGGTGAGTGGCCCCTGGACGACAATCCCCTCGTGAACGCACCCCACACGGCGGAGGTCCTGGCCGTCGGGGACTGGGATCACCCCTACACCCGGGAGGAGGCCGCCTATCCGGTGCCCGAGCTGCGACGGGACAAGTACTGGGTTCCCGTCGGCCGTATCGACAACAGCTACGGCGACCGCCATCTCGTGGCCTGCGCCTGTCCCCCACCGGAGGCCTATGAGGAGCCTGCTGGGAGTGAGCGGCCCGTTCGGTGACTCGCCGGACGGGTGGGGTCAGGGGGCCGCTGCGGCCTCGGGAGCCCCACCCGTGGGCTCCTGTTCCACGATGCGCAGCCCGTTCTGGGGGTCGAAGAAGTGGATCTTGGCCGTGTCGATCTGCAGCTCGATGCTGTCCCCCGGTTTGACCGTCACGTCGGGTGACACCCGGGCGGTGAACTTGGAGGTCTGGGCGTGCTCGTCGTAGATGGCCTGGTCGCGGTCCAGCAGCTCGCGGATCTCCGGGGTCAGCACCGGTCGGGAGGGGACCTCGAAGTGGATGAAGGTCTCCGAGCCGAGGACCTCGGCCAGCTCCACCCGGACGGTGATCTGGCGTTCGGGGCGGGGGGCCATGATGGCCGCGGCCTCGAACTCCCCGGGCCTGATACCGATCACCACCTCGTGTCCGACCCAGTGTTCGATCCCGGGGTGGCGCTCCCGGGCCCTGGTGTCCACCTCCACCTTGAAGCCGGCGAACTCGGCGAACATCCGGTCGTCCCGGGTACTCAGGGTGCAGTAGGCCAGGTTCATCGCCGGTGAGCCGATGAATGAGGCCACGAACAGGTTGGCCGGGTTCTGGTAGAGCTCGGCGGGGGGTGCCACCTGCTGGAGGTTGGTGGGGCGAACCTCCGACACCGGCTTGAGCACCGCCACCCGGTGACCGAGGGTCATGGCCTCGACCTGGTCGTGGGTGACGTAGACGGTGGTGGTACCCAGGCGCTTGTGCAGTTCGCTGAGCTGGGCCCTCATCTGCACCCTGAGCTTGGCGTCGAGGTTGGACAGGGGTTCGTCCATGAGGAAGGCCTTCGGTTCGCGCACGATGGCCCTCCCCATGGCGACCCTCTGGCGCTGGCCACCCGAGAGGGTCTTGGGCTTGCGGTCCAGAAGGCTGGTGATCTCGAGAATCTCCGCCGCCCGTTCGACCCGCCTGCGGATCTCGTCCTTGGGTACCTTGCGGAGTTTGAGGGCGAAGGCCATGTTGTCGTAGACCGACATGTGGGGGTACAGGGCGTAGCTCTGGAACACCATGGCTATGTCCCGGTCCTTGGGTTGGACGTCGTTCATGACCTGGCCACCTATGAGCAGCTTGCCCTCGGTGATCTCCTCCAGCCCGGCGATCATCCTCAGAATGGTGGACTTGCCACAGCCCGAGGGGCCCACGAGGACCAGGAACTCGCCGTCCTCGATCTCGAGATTGACGTTGCCCACCGCCCGGGTTCCGTCCGGATAGACCTTGCCCAGTGCCTCCAGGGTGATCTCGGCCATTCGCGCTCCTCGGGATCGGCTTGTGCAAGCGTGTGCAGGGTGACCCTGTTCACACCTTCTCACGTGGGAGGCCATCCCGCCAGACCCCGGGCCACCTTGGCCCGGGCCCCGGGTTTGGCTACCGTCAGCCGGACCGGGACATGACCTCAGGGGGACCAGTGAGCGAAATACCCATTCCGTCGACCATCGACGACGTGACCGCCGACTGGTTGGGCGCGGTGCTGGCCCGCGGCGGGGAACCGGCACCGGTGGTGGGGTTCACCGCCGAGATGTTCGGTGAGGGCGTGGGCGTGAGCAGCTCGCTGTACCGGGTCGTTCCCGAGTACGGACCCGGGGGTGGCGGCGGCCACCCCGAGTCGGTGGTCCTGAAGCTGAGGTCGGTCGAGGACTTCAACGCCGCCCGTTCCCACCTTCTCCAGATGTACCAGAGGGAGGCGGGCTTCTTCTCCGAACTGGCCCCCCACATGAGGGTGCGGGTTCCCCGGTGCTGGCACGCCGACTGTTCCCAGGAGACCCCCGACTACGTGATCGTCATGGAGGAC
>JALSTE010000071.1 GCA_026983855.1 Acidimicrobiia bacterium | reverse complement strand
GGGCGCCCTGCAGCACGCCGACCCCGAGGGGGACGGCGAGGCCGGGGTGTACGCCCGGTGGGCCGAGGAGTCCATGGGCGGGCGGGGCTATGAGACCGCCCTCCGGTTCCTGGAGGGGGTCAGGGAAGCGGGGGTACCCGAACAATTCCCCGATCCCGCCCACGTGTGGCTGCGGCCCTCACCGGCCATGGAGGCCGAACGTCAGGCCCTGGTCCGCCTGGAGGGGGTGGCCGGCCGGGACGTGATGCAGGTCGGGGGCCGGGGGGTGGAGGGCCTGATGATGCTCCTGGCCGGGGCCCGGTCGTTGGTGGTGGTGGGGCCGATCCCCGGGGAGCTGCACTACGGGGCCCGTCTGGCGGGGGACCTGGGTCTGTCCGACCGGTGCCTGTTCGTTCGGGCCTACGGGGAGCGTCTGCCCCTGGGGGACCGGTGCGTGGACCGGATCCTGTGCCGCTCAACCCTGCACCACATGGTGGTCCACCGGGGGTTGGGCGAGTTCGAACGGGTCCTGGGTCCTGGGGGGAGGTGGGCCACCATCGACATCTGGCGGGCCCGTCACTACGAGAGGTTGATAGGGAGATTTGGGAAGTTCACCCCCGACGTGCACTGCCGTCCCCTCGACGACCTGAGGCTCCAGTGCGTGGACGGGCACGTGAGGGTGACCTGGCACGGCGCCTCCCTGCGCTATCCCCTGGTGCTGCTGCAGCGCAAGGGGTGGATCCTGCCCGGCGGGGTGTCGGCCCGGTTGGGAAGGGTGGAGGAGCGGTTGGGGGCCCGGTTCCCCTACCTGGAGCGCCACGCCAGCCTGGTGGTGATGTCGGGCGGGGTGGGGTGAGGGGAGCGGTGGGTGGATGCCTTCGGTCGACCGGTCGAGAGGTCTCCCGGGGTGGTGTCTTGTCAACGACGCCGGCCGCATACTTCACAGCGCACTTCACACGGAGAACGATGTGAAGTACGGTGTGAAACGTGGATGACTTCAGCACGGTGGATCCATTCGGGGGAGTGGAACCATTCGGGGGCGAGGTCGAGCAGGTCCCACTGACCTCCTCGCCACTGGTGGGGGTTATCGTGCAGGTCAGGTTTCCACCGATCCTGCGGATTCCCGAACCCCCCTTCGTGGCCGCCTTTCAGGACAGCATCAGGAGCAGCTACCCGGTCACCCACGCGGAGACCACGGCCGGAATCGTGATGGACCCCTCTCTGGGCCCACAGCCACGTCGCACCGAGCAGGTGTGGCGTTTCGAGGACCTCGAGGGAAACTGGACCGTCTCCCTGGGTATGGGGTTCATGTCGCTGGACGTGTCGAGGTACACCGACCGGGCCGAACTGGTTGAACGCTTTCATCGGGTCCTCGGGTCGCTTGAGGCCGACATCAACCCGCGCTCGATCACCCGTCTGGGTGTCCGCTATGTCGACCGGGTGGAGCTCGTGGCTGACCTTCCACCGCTCGAGCGGCTGGTGCGGACCGAGGTTCTGGGCATGGCCGGGGCCCCTGTCGGCGTCAGGGAGCACATGGCCCAGACCCTGACCGACACCCTGTTCGTGACCGACGGGGCAAAGCTACGGGCCAGATGGGGCACCGTGCCGGCCGGGGTGGTGCTCGACCCCTTCCACGGGGCACCTCCCCGGGTCCCCAGTTGGATTCTTGACCTCGACATGTACGGCGACTCGGACCGGATTCCCCTCGACGTGGGGGAGGTGACGGAGAGAGTGGGGGCCTACGCCGCCCGGATCTACCGGTTCTTCCGCTGGGTCGTGTCCGACGAATTCCTGAGATGGCACGGAGGCGAACCATGACGGTCAGAAATGAACAACCGATGACCCCGTCAGTTGCGGCGATCAGCCCGGGCTGTCACGGGTGGGTCCTGTTGGGGAGCGGAACCTCCCGGAGGCCCGTCTTGTCCCCGCAGGCCGAGGTGGCTGACTACGTCGCCCTCGGCCGTCTCTACGGCGATCGTCCCACCGGTGACGAACTCATGGGCCCGGACGTGGCCGACGATGCGCGTTCCCTGATCACTCACCTCCGGAGAATGTCGGGCCTGCACTGGGGGGAACTGGCCCGGGTGTTCGGGGTGGATCGCAGGGCGCTCCACTACTGGGCCACGGGCAGGAATCCCAGTCCGGAGAATCTGCGGCGCCTCCAATGGGTGGTGCAGTGGATCGAGAGATATGACTCGGGGACAGCCGAGCTAACCCGGGAGGCACTAATCAGTGCGGCGCCGGGCGAGGCTTCGGCCCTGGGGAGGCTGGTGGCGGAGATGGAGACCACCGACGTGGGTCCACCCGGAGGCAGCGGCTCAGGGCGCCGGGGCCGGAGGAGCCCAACTCCCCACCCGGGCGGTCAGACGTTGCGACATCAGGTGTACCGTCCGGAGGACCTCGCAGGGTCGTCCTCCGCCGACGGGCCCGTCGAGGGGAGGCCGGTGGGTTCCGTCGGGTTGCCGGAACCGGAGTAGGGGAGCCTCGGTGGGAACGACGGATCTGAGTGTCGACCGGGTGGACGAGGTCACCGCCGGTCTTCGCCAGGGCGACGTGATCCTCGGAGGCCGATCGATATGGCTGGCTGAACCCCGCCTACCTCTGAGTCCGGTGTCCGCCAACGTGTTCGCCGCGGCACACCGGGGTGTCACGACCGGCCCCCGAGTTGTGGTGGCCGAGCACGATGAGATGGTCCTGGTCACCCAGACCTGTGACCTGGTGCGTTCATGCGCCGATCGACCCAATGTCCAGGTCGCTCCCCTGGTCCGCCTGAGCGAAGAAGAGAGCAGGCTGGCAGGTCGCGGACGGCGTCCCCGCTACGTACCGGTCAGGGGGGCGGGGCCGGACGCATTCGTTGACACCGATCTGATGTTCACAGTTGAGAAGAGCATCCTGGTTGGAATGAGATTCTCTCGGGGATGCAGGGATCCTGAAGAGGAACGGGCACTCAGGCAGGGTTTGGCCCGCAAGTTCGCCCGCCCGGCGTTCCCTGACGATCTGGTGGAGACCCTACGGCCTCTGCGGGACCGGGTCTTGTCGAAGGCCGGTAGGGCATCCCAGGAGGGCCGCCTGCTCGATGCCATCGTCGAGATCAGGGTGTCCTGTCCACCGACCACGGGCGGTGAGGAGGTCGAGGTATTCCTGAGCTTCTGTCCCGCCACCACGAAGTCGGCCAGCGCGGTGGCCTCCGACGGGGAATGGGATCAACAGGTGAGAGCCTGGGTGGACAGATGCCGTCCATCGGGTCGGATAGGAGCGGTGGACGGCATGATGATCCCCCTCTCGGACCTGACTGCGCTCGCCTACCTCCAGAGTGAGTCACTCGATCTGGATTACCTGACCTCATGATGGGTTTTTCCCGACCATGTCGACGAGGCGAGCGCAGTCGGCCCGACTGGGGCGGGTGGAGGAGTGGTTGGGGGCCCGGTTCCCCTACCTGGAGCGCCACGCCAGCCTGGTGGTGATGTCGGGCGGGGTGGGGTGAGGGGACTGGGAGCCGGCCGGATCTCAGATCCCGCCGAGTTCCCGCCAGGCGGCCTTCATGGCGTCCAGGTCGGTGAGGGAGTGGTCGAGGGTCTCACCCACCTCGTCCCAGGCGGCGCCGCCGGGGGTGGTGGTGTCGGCGTCGATGACCCGGGCCAGGGCCAGGTCCAGGTCGGTCCTCACCTGGTCCAGCAGTTCCTCGGCCTCGGTCATGCGGGTCCGCAGGCGCTCCACCAGGTCCCGCTGGTAGATCAGGGCCTTGGTCCGGGGATCGTCATCGGTGCGGCCCCCGAGGCGTAGGTTCTCCAGCTCGTAGTCCAGCTTGGACACGGTGGGCAGCTCCCGCAGCCGGCCCTGGGCCGCCTGGGCGTCACGGGCCACGGCGGCCGCGGCCTCGGTGACACGGTCCATGCGCCGGGCCAGGTCGTCGAAGCCGGGGGTGTGGCGGCGGGCGGCCTCGAAACGTCGCCGGGCCGATTGCACCGCCCGCACCCGGGTCCGCCAGCGGTGGTTCAGGCCACTGGTGGCCCTGCGGTCCCGCAACCAGGTTCCGATGCCCATCCTCACTCCTTCGGGCCGAGCCTAGGTGTCCAGGGTTGGATCGGGGAGGGCCGCGGGGATCGATAGACCTGGCGTCGGCGGGAGTCGGTACAATTTGGTGTGATTGAAGCTGCTCAACTGAGCGGCTGATCTCGGGGACGGCACTGGGGGACGACATTGAGGTGGACGACGAAGGCCCGGATACAGCGCTGGTGTGACGGCATCCCCGGTGGGGCGAGGCTCTACATGCAGTTGCAGAGACGTCTGGGTGGGTTGACCGCCACGGCCGAGGACCGCCTTCCCCACTTCATGGAGATGCTGGAGTGGCTCTCGGTGGCCGGGGTCAGTCCGGTGGGGGCCACCTGTGTGGAGGTGGGAACGGGGCACAAGGCCACCCTGCCCCTGATGTACGCCCTGGCCGGGGCCGAGACGGTGCACACCGTGGACCTCAACCGGCGTCTGCAGATGGACCTCATGGGCCAGATGATCGGTTGGGCGGTGGACAATGGAGAGGATCTGGTCTCACGATTGGGTCGTCACGTACCCGAGGAGGTGGTCAGGGAGAGGCTGGGGATCCTGGCCGCCAGTCGGTCCGATCCGGCGGCGGCCCTGGCGGCGGTGGGGGTGAACTACGTGGCCCCCGGTGACGCCGCCTCCCTGTCGTTGGGCGAGGCTTCGGTGGACATCCACTTCTCCATGACGGTGCTGGAGCACATACCGGCCGAGGT
>JALSTE010000070.1 GCA_026983855.1 Acidimicrobiia bacterium | reverse complement strand
CGGTGAACAACATGATCATGAAGACCAGGAAGGCGGCGATCAGTCCGATCAGACCGGAGCCCTCCTGGCTCCGTTGCCGTCCGGGTTCACCGTCCGCGGGCAGCGCCACGAACCCGTGATGCTCCATTTTCTGTTCTCGCTGGTGTTGGTCCGCGGGCCCGTTCCGGTCGTTCAGTTTCCGTTCTCGCTGGTGTTGGCCCGCGGTCCCGTTCCGGTCGTTCAGTTTCCGATCTCGCTGATCTTGGAGCGGGTGGTGCTCTCGGCGTCCTGCCAGATGGAGCGGAAACCCACCCACATCAGGGCCCCCAGGCCGGCCACGATGAGCACGGCGATGGCGGCGGATATGACACCCTCACCGGACTCGTCCCGCAGCCTCTGGCCGGTGCTCACGGCCAGGGACCTCACCAGGCAGTAGACGCGGACACCGACCTCGACGGGCCGGCCGGGGCCGTGGTGGATGTTGTTCATCATTGGTTCTCCTGTGTCTGGGATTGTCTGCTCGGGGGAACGGGGAACGGGTTTCGGCGGCCGTGACGGATGGGGGTCACAGGCCGGAGAACCCCGACATGGCGTCCATGAACGGCACCGCCAGGAAGATGACGCCGGGGACGAGGGTGGCCACCGTCACCGGAATCCAGACCTGCTGGTTGCGGCGTTCGATCGTCTCGATGAGCTCCCGTTGGGTGGCCCGGCGGATGGCCCTGGCCTCCTGGGAGATGAGTGGCCCGAGATCGGTGGCCTCGTCGTGGAGCTCGAACACCCGGACCAGTTGGTGAACGGCCTCCACCTCGGCCACCCGGGCCCATTCGTTCAACGCCGTACCGACGGGAACGCCGTGACGGACCCGGGCCACGACCCGTCGCAGGTCCCGGGCCACCGCCCCCCGGCCCCGTTCCGCCGTGCGGGCGATGGCCCCGCCCAGGGAGAACCCGGAGCTGAGCAGCATGCCCATCTGCTCGGCGACCACGGGTAGCTCCAGGAAGAGCCTCCTCTGGTGCCGTTCGGACTCCCGGGCCAGGTTCCGCTCCACCAGGAGAAAGGCCAGCAGGGGCGCGGCGCCGATGGCGAACAGGATCATCGGCACCGGCGGGGTGGTGGCCATGAGCAGCAGGGTCACCGCTCCGAGGGACCCCCCCGCCCAGGCCATCTGGCGGGTGCGGAAGGCGGCGACGTCGAGATCGGAGTGGACCCGCTCGAGCCGGAGTCCCAGTTCCTCGTTGATTCCCAGGGTGCGCGACAGGCGGCCACCCAGGGACGTGGCGAGGGGGCCCAGCAGCTCCCCCAGGGAGCGGACCCCACCCGATGCCCGTCGGGGTGATGAGCCCGCCGGGGCGAAGGGGCGCAACCGGTCGACCAGGCGCAGGCGTCGGAACCAGCGGAGTTCGGCCAGGATCAGGGTGATCCCGGTCCCGAGCCCCAGCGACGCCAGCACGGTCAGGCGGCTCACGGGCGGGCCCACCCGATGAGGGGGTGGACACGGCGGACCAGAGGGACACCGAGGAGGGGTCGGCGGGGCCTCATTCGGCGAACACCCTTTGGCGGTCGGGCAGGGTCATCAGACGTCCGGCCCACAGCCAGCAACCGACCATTACCAGGAGACCGACCACCACCGCCGTCTGCCCCCCGGTGGTCCGGAACGAGGCCCGTCCGTTCCCGATGCTGAGCCCCATGAGGGCCATCCCCAGCGGCACCACGACCACGAAGGCCCGGGCGAATCGGGCCCCGGCCTGGCGGGCCCGGGCGTCTTTGCGTCCCTGCAGTTCGGCCATGCGGTCCTCGGCCAGATCGGCCAGACGGGGATCGAGGTCAACCCCGCCGACCTGGTAGGCGGCCAGAAGGGTCTCCAGGGCCACGTCGGCCGTGGGGTGGGCCAGGGCGTCCTTGAGGGTGGAGACCGCCCTCTCGAAATCGGTGGAGAGCAGCCACTCCCGGTGGGCCCGCCCGAATGCCCCCCTTAGGGCCTCGGGGGAGCGGCGCCCGACGTCGAAGAGGGCCTGGGGGATGGAGGCCCCCGAGGAGCCGATCAGAACCCGGATCTCCTCGATCATCCGCGGCCAGGCCTGCTGGGCGTCGGCCAGGCGGTTGCGGCGGCGGTGGCGATAGGCGGCGGGGGGAGCGGCGGAGGCGAACAGCCCACCGAGGAGGGCCGGAACCCACCCGGCGAACACGGCGTAGGTGAGGCCCGTACCGATCACGAACAACAGGGAGCAGGCCAGGGCGAAGTCCCGCCAGTTCATACCCTCCAGACCGGCCTGGGTCAGCCAGTCGTTCCATCGGCCCGTACGGCGGAGCCGACGCTGTCCCACCAGCAGACCCCGGTGCCCGAACGCGATCCGGGTGTAGATGAGCAGAACCCCCCAGGCTCCGGCCAGGGAGAACGCCACGGCCCTCACCGGGTCGCCTCCGCCCCGGTCCCGCCGATCGACTGCAGCAGGGCGGTGGTGTCGTATCCGTGGTTGGCCAGGAGGGTTCGCAGCCGTTGGGGTTGCTGCCCGGTCCACACCGGCGGGGCGGAGCGGTGGGGTCGTTCGAGGAGCTGGGAGACCGTGAAGTGCACGGCCTCGGGGCCCGCCGCCAGGTCCTCCACGGCGAGGATCCCGGTCATCTCCACCCGGCCGTCGACCCTCTCGAGGTGGACCACGAGATCCACCGCCTCGCTCACCAGGGTGTTCAGGGCCCCCAGGCCCATGTTTCCGCCCGTCTCGGAGAGCTGGCAGACGAAGCGGAGTCGGGTGAGGGCCTGGCGGGCCGAGCCGGCGTGGATCGTGGTGTAGCCCGTGACCCCGCTGGACAGGGTGAGCAGCAGGGGTAGGGCCTCCCGGTCCCTGACCTCGCCGACCACCGCCACGTCGGGAGCCATCCGGAGAAAGCCCGCCACCAGGGTGCGTAGATCCACTGGCTCGCGGTCGGTGAGGGCGGGGCGGGTCTGCATGCCGGCGACGTTCGGCAGGGGAATGTCCACCTCGAAGACCTCCTCGGCGGTCACCACCCGCAGGGAGGGGTCGAGTTCGGCGGCGCAGCAACTCAAGAGGGTGGTCTTGCCCGATCCGGGGGCGCCGGCGAACACGATCGAGGCCCGGGATCGCACACACGCCCTCAGGAGGTCCGCCACCGCCGCCGTCAGGGAGCCCGAGGCCACGAGTTCATCCAGGGAGCGGTAGGTGACCCCGGTGAACTTGCGGATGTTGAACATCAGGTGACCGCCCCGGGCCAGGTCGGGGTGGACGATGTGGAGCCGGGAACCGTCCTCGAGCTGGGCGTCCTGGAGGCCCCGCGAGGGATCCAGGGCCCGGTGGGAGGTGGAGGCGTCGTCGAGGATCCGGGTGAGGATTCGACGGACGTGGTCGTCGTCGTGGAACACCTCGTCGTGGTAGCCGGAGGGACGGCTGTGACGTTTCACGAAGATGGCGTCGGGGGCATTGACCATGATCTCCCAGACGTCGTCGTCGGCCAGGAGGGGGTCGAGGGGGCCGTATCCGAGCAGGTTCCGCCGGATGCGGTCCCCGAGACGGTCGGCGTCGTGGAGATCGTGGGGTCGTCTGCCCCTCCGGAAGTCCATTCGCCAGAGATCGATCTCGGCCGCTATCAGATCCTCGAGCCGACTGGCCCCCTCGGGCGTCGCCGGATCCAGACCCAGCACCTTGGCCCGGTCCTGAACAGCGGTCTCGATCTCGGTCAGGGGGGCCGCGCTCATGCCGGTAGACCCCCGCCCCCCAGATGGCCGAGGGTCCCGGGTACCACGGGCACCGGCCGGTCGGTGGAGCCGGCCACCGGTTCGGGCAGCGGCCGGAGGCTCGCCACCGCCCTGGCCAGGGGGGTGGTGAGTCGATGGGGAAAGGGGGCCACGGTGCTGTGGCGCGACTCCAGGTCGGCGATGTGGGGAATGGCCGTCGCCCTCCGGGCCGCCGGTCGCAGCCCGGGGGGACACAGCTCGGCCAGGGCGGAGAGGACCTCGGCCCGGGCCCGGCGGCGGCGGGGGGCGCCGTTGAGGACCATGGAGACCCGGGTCGGGTCCACCTCGAGTCGCTCCAACCCGGCGGCCAGGGTGAAGAGACGGTGCAGTCCGGCCACCCCCGGTCGTCCAACCACGACCACCGAGTGGGCCCGGCGCAGGGCCACCAGGGTGGTGGAGTTCCGGTCGGCGATGTCATGGGAGCCGGTGGTGGACTCGTCGTCGAGATCGGAACCGGTGTCGAGGACCGTCTCGCGGTAGGCGGCCGCCAGGCTCTCGATCGCGGCCTCGATCGTGGAGGCCCCGAGAGCGACCCAGTCCCGGTGCCTCCTGACTCCCAGCAACAGGTCGTAGCCCCGGTCGGGCACGGCGAAGGTCATGTCGCGAACCTGCTGGCGGGAGGGACGCCCCAGACGGTGGGCCTCGGCCATCTCCTGGAGACCGGGGATCACGTCGGCGCTGTCGTGGAGGGCGGCCTGGGATGAGTGGAGATCGAGGTCGGCGAGCAGCACGGAACCCGGTGTCGCCAGCTCGTCGGCCAGGGACTGGGCCAGGGCGGCGGCCAGGGTGGAGGAGCCCGAGCCGGGGGTGCCGAGGACGCAGTGCAGCCGTCCGGTGGGCCCCCGGGATCTTCCCACCGGAGGTTCGGAGGGGGCCGGGATCCCCTCGACGGGGCTGGAATGGCAGTACTCGCGCAGGGCCTGATTCAGCTGCTCGGCCCCGAATCCCGGATCGAGAACACCGTGGACCCCGATCTCGGACCAGTCGCGGTCTGAGGGG
>JALSTE010000069.1 GCA_026983855.1 Acidimicrobiia bacterium | reverse complement strand
ACCTACGCCACCGACGTGGCCAAGATGGTCCAGGCCCCGATCTTCCACGTGAACGGCGACGATCCCGAGGCCTGTGTGCGGGTGGCCCGCTGGGCCTTCGACTTCCGCCAGGCGTTCCACAAGGACGTGGTGATCGACATGGTGTGCTACCGGCGCCACGGACACAACGAGGGGGACGATCCCTCCTACACCCAGCCCCGGATGTACCGCATCATCGATTCCCTGCCCACGGCCCGGGAGCGCTACACGGCCCTGCTGGTCAAGCGGGGCGACATCACCGCCGAACAGGCCCAGGAGGAGCTCGACCGCTTCGCGGCCCGGATGCAGGCCGTGCTGGACGAGACCAGGGCGGAGGCCCCGGCCGAAACCCCACTGGCCCGGGTCCCCGAGGAGTTCGTGGAGGTCGGGGGAGAGGTCGACACCTCCGCCGATCGCCAGACCCTGGACCTGGTCATAGGCAGTCTCACGAACTACCCGGAGGGTTTCACGGTCCATCCGAAGCTGGAACGGCAGTTCGCCAACCGCACCGCCATGTACGAGTCGGGGGAGGTCGACTGGGGGCTGGCCGAGACCCTCGCCTACGGCAGTCTCCTGCTGGAGGGTTCACCGGTGAGGCTCACCGGGCAGGACTCACGGCGGGGGACCTTCGCCCACCGCCATGCCGTGGTCGTCGACTACGAGACCGAACGGGAGTACGTGCCCCTGGAACACCTCGACCCCGGGCAGGCCCCCTTCTGGTGCTACGACTCCATGCTGTCGGAGTACGCCGGTCTGGGGCTGGAGTACGGCTACTCGACGGTGGCCCGCGACGCCCTGGTGGAGTGGGAGGCCCAGTTCGGCGACTTCGTCAACGGGGCCCAGGTCATCATCGACCAGTTCATCGCCGCCGGGGAGGACAAGTGGAACCAGGAATCGGGCCTGGTGATGCTCCTGCCCCACGGTTACGAGGGTCAGGGTCCCGAGCACAGCTCGGCCCGCATCGAGCGCTTCCTCATCCTGTGCGCCGAGGGCAACATGACCATCGCCGTGCCCACCACCTCGGCCCAGTTCTTCCACCTCCTGCGCCGTCAGGTCCACCGGGGAAACCCCCGCCCGCTGGTGGTGTTCACCCCCAAGTCCCTGCTGCGGGCCCGTAGGGCCCGATCGGCGGTCACGGAGCTGATCTCGGGGTCGTGGCACCGGGTGCTCGATGATCCCGATGTGGGCGATCCCGACGCCGTGCGGGCCGTGGCCCTGTGTTCGGGGAAGGTGGCCTACGACGCCATGGCCCGGCGGGACACCGAGGACCTGCCCCTGGCGGTGGTCCGTATCGAGCAGCTCTACCCCTGGCCGGCCCGGGAGATCGGGGCCGTGCTGGACCGCTACGGGGCGGCGCGGTCCCTGATCTGGCTGCAGGAGGAACCGGCGAACATGGGGGGCTGGAACTTCGTGAGGGGCCGGTGGGAGGAGACCCTGGCCTCCCGGGGGGAGCTGGTGCCGGTGACCCGACCTGAATCGGGGAGCCCGGCGTGCGGGTCCATGAGCATCCACAACCAGGAGACGGCCCAGCTCATGGAGACCCTGAGGGGGATGATCCCGGGTTGAGGGCCGAGGCCAGGTCCCTCAGGGCCTGGTCCTCGGACTCCACCTTGATGGTGGTCATCCCCAGGGCCCGGGCCGGTTTGCAGTTGATCCCGAGGTCGTCGAGGTACACGGCCTCCCGCGGGGTGATCCCCAGCCTCTCGCAGGCCATCAGGTAGATGGCCGGGTCCGGCTTGCGGAGCCCGACCCTGGAGGACTCGATCACCACGTCGAATCGGGCCAGGACGTCGGGGTCGGGTCCCCCGTGGCCCGAGACGTTGTTGGTTATGCATCCCAGCAGGTAGCCCTCGTCGCTGAGGAGGTCGAGGGTGCGGACCATCCCCGGGCGCAGCTCCCCGGCCAGGCACGCCAGCACCCGGTGGCCGTCGACGGGGTGGCCCAGGGCCCGACCCTCGGCCTCGAACTCGGCGATGAACGTGTCCCGGTCGATCTCGCTGCGCTCGAAGCGGGCCCAGGCGTTGGTGTCGGGATTGGTGGAGTTGATTCGCCGAATGAACCCCGGGGGCAACCCGGCGGTCTCCTCATAGGCGGCGAAGGCCTCGAACGGACTGGAGGTGATGACCCCTCCGAAGTCGAAGATGACGGCCGTGACGATCGGGTTCGTTCCTCGGGACTGCACCCGGGGAGAGTAGCTTTGGCCGGGTGCGAGTGGCTACGTGGAACATCAACTCCCTCAAGGCCCGGCTGTTCCGGGTGGAGGAGTGGCTGGGTTACGCCCGTCCGGACGTCCTCTGTCTCCAGGAGACCAAGATGTCCGACGATCAGTTCCCCGCCCTCACCTTCTCCGAGCTGGGCTACGAGTCGGTCCACGTGGGCCAGGGGCGTTGGAACGGGGTGGCCATACTGTCCCGGGTCGGACTGGGCGACGTGCACACCAACTTCGCCGACGGGGGCGAACCCGATCCCGAGGCCCGCCTGGTCACCGCCCGTTGCGGTCCCCTGTCGGTCACCTGTGTCTACGTCCCCAACGGGCGCAGCGTCGACGACGACCACTACGCCTACAAGCTCCGGTGGCTGGGGCGCCTGAGGGATCACCTCGACCACGTGGCCGACCCCTCCGACGCCGTGGTGGTCGCCGGGGACTTCAACATCGCCCCCGCCGACATCGACGTCTGGGACACCTCGGCCTTCGACGCCAACTCCACCCACGTCACCGCGGCCGAACGCCGGAGGCTGGCCGAACTGCTGGACTGGGGTCTGGTCGACGTCTTCCGGGAGAAGCACCCCGAGTCGGGACTCTTCTCCTGGTGGGACTACCGGGGTGGTTCATTCCACATGCGCAAGGGGATGAGGATCGATCTGATCCTCGGCACCCGTACGGTCGCCGAGGCCACGACCCTGGCCCTGATCGACCGCAACGCCCGCAAGGGAAAACAGCCCTCCGATCACGCCCCCGTGTTCATCGACGTGGATCTGTAGCTGGTCGGGCTGCGGGTCGGTTCCGGGGGTTTCGTGGTCCGGTACCGGGTGTTCATCGACGTGGATCTGTAGCTGGTCGGGCTGCGGCTCCGGTGCCCTCGGGGGCCAGGGCCCGGCGGGCCAGCTCGAGGTGATGGCGCCGCTGTTCCTCACGGGCCGGTGCCGGGGGCTCGGTCAGGGGGCTGATCCCGGCCAGGAACGGTGAGGGGCGGCGTTCCACCCGGCGGCCCCCGATACGACGGCGTCGGGCCCAGCTCAGGTGGAGCGAGCCGATGGCCCGGGTCATGGCCACGTAGAAGAGCCTGCGTTCCTCCTCGCCGTCCCCCATGGGCACCAGGCCGTCCTCGACCCCGGCGATGATCACCCCGTGCCACTCCAGCCCCTTGGCCGAGTGGAAGGTGCACAGGTCCACGACGTCGGCGTGGTCGTCCACGTCGGCGGCACTCATGGTGCGCAGCCACTGGGCGAAACCGTTGCCGCTGGGGGCGGTGGTCCCCGCCATGTACTCCCGGGCCAGGTCCAAGACGCGGATCTCGGCCCCCGAGCCGGTGCTCTCCACGGTCATGTCGGTGACCGCCACCCCGAAGGAGGGTCCCGAGGACCGGAGCCGGTCGAGCAGCCCGGCCTCCTCGGGACGGGTGGAGATGCGATCCCTTCCCCTGATCCGGTGGGGGATCCCGGCCCGGGTCAGGGCGGCGGAGATCACCGAGAGCTGGGCGTTGGTGCGGGCCAGGACCGCCCGGTTGGACCAGCGGGACGAGCCCCGATGATCCCACAGCAGCCGGCGGGCGATCTCGACCGCCTCGGCCTCCTCGTCCTCGTGGTCGGTGACGGTCAGGGCCGGGCCCGGGGGACGGACGGCCTCCGACGAGCCCGCCGCCCGGCGGTCACCCAGAATGCTGTTGGCCGCGGTGACGACGGTGGCGGCCGACCGGTGGTTCAGCTTCAGGTTGAACGTGGTGGTGTCGGGGAACCAGGTCGTGAACTCGGTCAGGTATCTGGAGTCGGATCCATTCCACTCATAGATCGACTGGTCGGGGTCCCCGACCACGAACACGTCGTCGCGGTCACCCAGCCAGGCCCGCAGGAGCTGGAACTGGTTGTGGTTCACGTCCTGGAACTCATCCACGTAGAAGTGCCGGAAGCGCCAGTGCTGGGCCCGGCCGAACTCCCGGTCGGTCCGGAGCAGCCGGGTGCACTCGGTGAGCAGATCGTCGTAGTCCAGCAGCCCCCGGCGTCTCTTGTGCTCGTTGTAGGCGTCCAGCAGGCGGACCACCGGAGGCGACACCCGGTGGTTCCCACCCGCGGCCAGGGCCCGCTCGGCCGCGGTGACCTGGCGGGAGGCGTTGGCCAGACCCAGGTCCCCGGCCAGGCCCCTGAGGACCGATGACCGGTTGGCCAGGATCACGGGGGGACGGCGGCCGTTGTCCAGCCGGTGGAGACGCAGTTGCTGGAGGGCGGTGGCGTGGAAGGTGCCGACCGCGCCCACGTCCCGGACCCCACGGGATTCGAGGCGTCGCCCCAGTTCGCCGGCGGCCCGGCGGGTGAAGGTCAGGACCATGGTGCGACGGGCGTCGGCGGTCCCGGCCTCCAGGCGGTGGATCACCCTCTCGGTGAGCACCCGGGTCTTGCCCGAACCGGGTCCGGCCAGAACCCTCACCGGTCCGACCGGGCACTCCACGGCGCGACGCTGCTCGGGATCCAGTTGGGCCACGTCCCGAATCTAACGGGGGTCGACCGGGGTT
>JALSTE010000068.1 GCA_026983855.1 Acidimicrobiia bacterium | reverse complement strand
GTTCGGTCGGGCTTATGTGCTCCACCCCCCGATCGACGAACGGATTGCGGCCCTCAACGAACTGTGAGAGGTGAGTGAGATTCCGTGGCCCGTCCCCCCACCCAGATGACCACCGATGCGGCCCTCGGGGGCTCGGTGAGCGGGGGGCGGGGAGACCGTTGAACAGGCACCGTTGAACAGGAACAGTCGCGGGCGGTGACCGACCACGTGGACACCGCCCCGGTGGCGGGTCCGATATGGGAGTAGCGAAGATGGCAACACAGTCCACGACGGGAGCCCACCGTCGTAAACCCGTACCTCTGCGGACCCTGGCCCTGCTGGCGGCCCTGGCCCTGGTGGCCGCGGCCTGCTCGGGTGGGGGAGGAGACGAGGGGACCGGTGACGGCAACGGGGACGAGGCCGCCACCACGACCACCGAGGTCGAGATAACCCTGCCCACGGTGGGCGGGGGGTCCTCCACCACCGGGGCCGTGACCACCACCCAGGTGGTGGAGATCGCCGACATCGCCGCCCCCCTCACCGGGGCCCCGGCGGACGCGGGCGTGAACCTGGAACGCCCGGCCATAGCGGTCAAGATCGACAACGCCCCCGCCGCCCGGCCCCAGGCCGGTTTGAACCAGGCCGACATGGTGTTCGAGGAGATGGTGGAGGGGGGGCTGTCCCGCCTGCTGGCGGTGTTCCACTCCCGCGACGCCGAGGTGGTGGGCCCGGTCCGCTCGGCCCGCAGTACCGACATCCCCATCCTGGTCACCCTGAACAGCCCCATGTTCGCCTGGTCGGGCGCCAACCAGGTGTTCGCCAACCAGATCCGGGCCTCGGCCATCATCGACGTCGGGGTGGAGGCCGTGCCCAACGCCTACGAGCGGCGCAACGACCGCCGGGCCCCGTCCAACCTGTTCACCGGCACCGACCGGCTCCGGGCCGTGGCCCCCGACCTGACCAACAGCCCCAACCCCCTGCTCGAGTACCGCCTCCCCGGTGAGGAGCCCCCGGCGGGGGCCCGTGAGGTGGAGGGGGTGGAGGTGGACTACGGGGCCAACAGCGCCGTGCACACCTGGGATGCGTCCCGGGGGGGTTGGGTCCGGGAGCAGAACGGGAGCCCCCACGTGGACGAGGACGGGGTGGTCATCGCCCCCACCAACGTGATCGTGCAGTTCGTTTCCTACATCGACACCGGCCTGGTGGACGGGGCGGGGACCGCGGTGCCCGAGGCCCAGCTGGTGGGATCGGGGGACGCCTGGTTCCTCATCGACGGCCAGCTCATCGAGGGGACCTGGGTGAAGGAGAACCTCACGGTCCCCACCCAGTACTTCGACTCCGAGGGCCGTCCGGTGAAGTTCATGCCCGGTTCGACCTGGACCCTGCTGCCCCGCTCCGGTGGGGCCACCGTAATCGGGTAGCGGTTTCCCTCCCGGGGGACGCCTTCCCCGGGTGGCGGTAGTGACCTGGGGTGGCATGGCCGTTGGGCGGCGGTACCCATGCCCATGCCGATGCCCATGCCCATGCCCAACCCCATCTCCGGCTCCGGTGTGGGCCGCCGGTGTGGGCCGCGTCGGTGACGGGTGGACCGGACGTGGGTTCCCGGTGGGGTCACCCCCGATCGCGGCAGTAGCATCGGGCACATGACGGAGCCCACTCAGAACACAGCGACGGAGACCGGCACCTACCGGGTCAAGCGGGGCCTGGCCGACATGCTCAAGGGTGGGGTGATCATGGACGTGGTCACCCCCGAACAGGCCAAGATCGCCGAGGACGCCGGGGCGGTGGCGGTCATGGCCCTGGAGAGGGTGCCGGCCGACATCCGGCGCGACGGCGGGGTGGCCCGCATGAGCGACCCGGCCATGATCCAGGGCATCCAGGCCGCGGTGAGCATCCCGGTCATGGCCAAGGTCCGCATCGGGCACTTCGCCGAGGCCCAGATCCTCACCGCCCTCGACGTGGACTACATCGACGAGAGCGAGGTTCTCACCCCCGCCGACGAGGCCCATCACGTCGACAAGTGGAGGTTCACCGTGCCCTTCGTGTGCGGGGCCACGAATCTGGGTGAGGCCCTGCGCCGCATCTCGGAGGGGGCGTGCATGATCCGCTCCAAGGGTGAGGCCGGCACCGGCAACATCGTGGAGGCCGTGCGCCACCTGCGCTCCATCCTGGGCGACATCCACAAGCTCACCGTGGCCGACTCGGCCGAGCTGTACGGATGGGCCAAGGAGCTGCGGGCCCCCGTCGGGCTGGTGCAGGAGGTGGCCGAGACCGGCCGTCTCCCCGTCCCCCTGTTCTGCGCCGGGGGCATCGCCACCCCCGCCGACACCTCCCTGGTGATGCAGCTCGGGGCCGAGGCGGTGTTCGTGGGGTCGGGGATCTTCAAGAGCGACGATCCCGCCTCCCGGGCCAAGGCCATCGTGGAGGCCACCACCCACTACGACGATCCGGCCATCCTGGCCAAGGTCAGCACCGGTCTGGGTGCGGCCATGCCCGGTCTGGAGATGGGTTCGCTGGAGACCCACCTCGCCGACCGCGGCTGGTAGGGCCGGACCGTGCCACCTCGTCGCATCGGGGTGCTCGGTCTCCAGGGAGCGGCGGTCGAGCACCGCGACGCCGTCGAGAGGCTCGGTCACGTGGCCGTGGACGTCCGCCGCCCGGCCCACCTGGCGGGGATCGAGGGGCTGATCATCCCGGGGGGTGAGTCCACCACCATCTCCATGCTGCTGGAGTCCAGCGGGTTGTTCGACCCCGTGGCCGGGCTCTTCGCCGAGGGCATGGCGGGGTTCGGGACCTGTGCGGGGATGATCCTCATGTCGGCCCGGATCCTCGACGGTCGGGACGACCAGAGGTGCTTCGGGGTGATCGACCTGGCGGTGCGGCGCAATGCCTTCGGACGTCAGAGCGAGTCCTTCGAGGCCGACCTGGAGATCCCGGCCCTGGCTGAATCCGAGTTGGGGTCCGAACCCTTCCGGGCCGTGTTCATCCGGGCCCCCTACGTGGAGGCGGTGGGTGACGACGTCGAGGTGCTGGCCCGGGTCCGGGGGCCCGGGGGCGACCCCCACCCGGTGCTGTGCCGCAGCGGGGACCACCTGGTGGCCGCCTTCCACCCCGAACTGACCCCCGATCTGCGTCTCCACCGGTTGTGGCTGGGTTGACCCCCGTCCTGTGTCTCCACCGGTTGTGGCTGGGTTGACCCCCGTCCGGGGGCCAGGGCCCGATCGGATCCCCGGTTCCGAGGGCCCTGCTTTGGTGGCACAATGCACACCGGAGGTGAGCCGTGTCAGGACATTCCAAATGGGCCACGATCAAGCACAAGAAGGGTGCGGCGGACAAGGCGCGGGGGAAGCTCTTCGCCAAGTTGATCCGTCAGGTGGAGGTGGCGGCCCGTGAGGGTGGGGGTGACCCCGACTCCAACGCCACCCTGCGCACCATGTACCAGAAGGCCCGGGACAATTCCGTCCCCCTCGACACCATCGAGAGGGCCATCAAGCGGGGCACGGGTGAGCTCGAGGGGGTCAGCTACGAGACCGTCACCTACGAGGGATACGCCCCCCACGGAGTGGCGGTGTACGTCGAGGTCCTGACCGACAACCGCAACCGCACCGGCTCGGAGATCCGCAACGTGTTCTCCAAGTCGGGGGGTTCGCTGGCCGAGCCGGGGGCGGTGGCCTGGCAGTTCGACCGCAAGGGCGTGGTGGTGGTGCCCGGCACCGTCGACGAGGAGACCCTCATGGACGTGGCCCTCGAGGCCGGGGCCGAGGACATCGAGGCCGACGGCGACACCTGGCAGGTCACCTGTGAGGCCACCGACACCGCCGCCGTGCGGGCGGCCCTGGAGGAGGCGGGCATCGAGGTCACCTCGGCCGATCTCACCATGCTCCCCCAGAACACGGTGGAGTTGAGCGAGGCGACCGCGGCCCGGGCCGTGCTGAGGGTCATCGACGCCCTCGACGACCACGACGACGTGCAGGGGGTCTACGCCAACTTCGACATCCCCGCCCCGGTGATGGAGGAGCTGTCGGCCTGAGGGTCCACCCGGACCCCCGTCGGGACCCGGCCCGGTGACGGGCCCCTCCGGTTCACCGGGCCCGTCACACCGGTCGGGTAGCATCGAACCTGTGTTCGTTCTTGGAGTTGATCCGGGTCTGTCCCGCTGTGGCTACGCCGTCGTGGAGTCGGCCGGGGGGTCCCACACCGCCCGGGCCCTGGGGGTCATCCGAACCCCGCCCACGGCCCCGGTGGCCCGCCGGCTGGCCTCCATCGCCGACCAGCTCCGGGCCCTGCTGGTGGAGTACCACCCCCAGGTGGTGGCGGTGGAGAGGGTCTTCTTCCAGGTCAACGTGTCCACCGCCATCGGGGTGGCCCAGGCGGCCGGGCTGGCCATGGCCGAGGGTTGCTCGGCGGGGGCCGAGGTGTTCGAGTACACCCCCAACCAGGTCAAGGAGGCGGTGGCCGGATGGGGGGCGGCCCCCAAGGAGCAGATGCAGCGCATGATCCAGGCCCTGCTGTCGTTGGACTCACCACCCAGTCCCGCCGACGCCGCCGACGCCGCCGCCGTGGCCCTCTGCCACCTGGCCCACGCTCCCATGTCTCCCGCCGCCGTGGCCCGCCGTGGCCCCGATTCCCCGGGGCGCCGGGTCGTCCCCCCGACCTCCCCCCGGGGCCCGCGCGACCGCGCCGCCCTGAGTTCCCTGGCCCGGGGGGAGGGACGGTCGTGATCGGTTCCCTGCAGGCGGCGGGCGTGGTGGTGGCGGTGGCCGTCGGGTGTGGGGAGGTGTCC
>JALSTE010000067.1 GCA_026983855.1 Acidimicrobiia bacterium | reverse complement strand
GCCCTGCCGGTGCCCTCCCCGGAGATGTTCGGGGTCACCGATCCCGAGATGACGGCCTGGATGACGGCCCGCCTCACCCCCCATCCCATGGCGTCCTACACCACGCCACTACATCTGGACCATCCCCCGACCAACGGGGTGTCGGCCCGCTACGTGGTCTGCACCGAACCGGCCTACGCCCCTCTGGCCCCTCACGCCGAGCGGGCCCGGGCCGCTGGTCTGGAGACGGTGGACCTGGCCGGGCCCCACGACGCCATGGTCACCCACCCCGAGGCCACGGCCGGGATCCTCCTCGGCTGAGGCCCTCGGTCAGTGAGCGCACCCGGAGGGCTGACGATGGGATCTCGACAACCGGCTTGCGCGGCCCGGGATCTAGAGGTCGGGCGCGATGGCAGGGCGATCGTCCAGGGCGTCGACCTGGTCGTGGAGAGGGGCCGTTCGATCAGCATCGAGGGACCCAGCGGCTCAGGGAAGAGTTCGCTGTTGCTGACCCTGGCCGGAGTGATCCCTCCCCTGAGAGGGGAGGTGTCGGTAGCCGGTTCGCTCCTGCCGCCGAATGATCCCCGCCGTAGGGCCGACATCCGCCTCCTATCGGTGGGGCTGGTGTTCCAGGGTGCCGAGCTCATCCCGGAGCTGACGGCACTGGAGAACGTGATGTTGCCCGCCCGCTTGGCGGGGGCCTCCTCCCCCGATGCCGAGGAGCGGGCCCGGGCCATCATGGTGGCCCTGAGACTCGGCGGGTTGACGGATCGGCCGGCCATGACTCTGAGCGGTGGCGAGGCCCAGCGGGTGGCCACGGCGAGGGCGGTGATCAATCACCCGCCACTGATACTGGCCGACGAACCGACAGGGTCGGTCGAACCGGAGTTGCGGGGCATAATCATCGATCAACTGCGTATCGCTGCCCGCCTCGGCGACAGTGGCCTGGTGCTGGTCACGCACGACCGCTGGGTCGCCTCGCAGATGGACGGCCGCTATACGATCAGGGACCGTCGGCTGGAGAGGGCGGTGGCGAACTCCTGATGTGGCCGCTCATCGGTGTGGTGTGGAGGGTTCGCAGACGCGGTGGCCCGGTACGGTCCTTCGGGGACCTGGCCGTAGTCGGCGCCTCGGTCCTCGTGGTCTTCGTCGTGCTCGGGTTTGGGGCCCTTCAGTTCGCCGTCCAGGCCCCCGGCCGGCGAAATGAGGCGCGGGCACCCGTGGCGGCTGCCTCAGTCGAACGGGCGGAGTTTCTCTGGAGTGTCACCCTCGACGAGATCAACCACATCCAGTATCCGGTGGTGTTCCTCGAACCCCTCAGCGACTCCATACCCCTTCCCCCAGGGGTGACATCGCTCCCCGAGGAAGGGGGTTTCGTCGTGTCACCGGAGTTGGCGCGAATGGCGGCGGACGACCCGGTGGTCGCGGCCCGTTTCGGTGGTCGGTGGGAGACGATGGGATCTGAGGGTCTGGCCATGCCGCGGGAGCTCTTCGCATACTCGGTGCCTCCGGCCCGCTACCGGACTTCGCCGTCCACCAGTGGTCCGGCCGTGCTGCCTGCGGTCGGTTTCGGTGGACCGGGCGCCGGGATTCTGGTGGTGAACGAACCGCCTTCGGGTCCAGCGGTCCACAACGGTTGGTTTCTGGTCGGCCTCTTGCCCGCCACCGTGGTCCTGGCGCTGTCACTGCGGATTCACGAACGGGAACGCTCGCGATTGGACCGCGTGTTGGCCCTGCTCGGCATCACCCGCCGTCGTCGTACAGCGGCGGCGGTGGCCGGCGTTACGATCCTGGTGATCCCGGGGGCGATCCTCGGAGGGCTCATGGCCCTGTGGGCCTGGCCCTGGGTTGCCGGCGTCGTCCCACCGCTGACGAGGACCGTGTACCCCGGCGATCTGCACATCAGCGCACTCCAGGTCGTCCTGGCCGCCCTGGTCACCTGGGGCCTGGTGGTGATCCTGGTGATTGCGGAGGTGACCCCGGGCGTCCCCACCTCGGCCGGACCGGTAGCTCGGGCCGCCGGGGCGGACCTGGGGGCGGCCGGTCGCGTTTACGGTCTGGTCGTGATGGGTGTCGTCGCCGCTCTGTGGGCGAAGGGAGACCTCGGCGGATACATCTTCGCCGCCGCCCTGTTGGTCGCGGTTGTGGCCCTGCCCCTTCTGTTGCGGGCGGCGATTTCAGAAGCTGGCCGTCTACTGTCGGGGAGAGGGTCTCCTGTGGCCCTGATTGCCGGCCGGAGGCTGCAGCACCGCACGGCGCTCGGGGTGCGGAATGCCCTCCCGTTCGCCGTTTTCGTGGTGGTGATGGCCCAGTTCGTGGTCCTGGATCAGCGGCTGGGTGACAACTTCAGCGGCTCAGGCCATCCCCTGGACACCTACGGCCCCCTCGTCGCCCTGGTTTCGGCGGAGGACCTTACCAGCGCGGCGGTGGCTGACTTCAGATCCCGGGTGGGGGCCGACGAGGTCCTTCCCTGGGTGAGGCGGGGTTCACGTCAAGTACTGGTGGGCGGGTGTGAACCGTTGAGGTCCCTCGGACTCGACTTCTCCGACTGCGTCGGCCTCAACGGGGAGAACCCCCTGCGGTCCGTCGCCGGTGGAACTCCGTCACCGGAGCTGATGTTGCTGGGAACCAGTGGTGACTGGTGGGTGGCCCCGACCGCGCCCTCCCGGGGTTCCCCCTATGACGGCCTCGTGGTGGTGAATCCGAGGGGCTGGCCGGGGGCGGCGGACGTCAGGTCGGCGGCCCTGGCCACGCTGTATCGACCCTTCGTGCATGTCCCGGGTGAGGAGTGGCTCGGGGGCGAGTCCCAGAGGCGTTCGCTGATCACGTGGATCGGGGCCGGGGCCGTCGTACTCCTGGTGCTGGCCACCTGGGCCCAGATGGTGTCGGCCCTCGATGCCCAGGCGGCCCGGGCGCCGGAGTCACGGCGTCTGCTGAGGATCGGGTTCACCCCGTCGGCGGTGAGGAGGGTGCTGATCCTCGAGACGACCATGGGTTTGGCAGTGGGTCTGTTGACCGCATCGGGGTTGGCGGTGGCTCTGGCCCTGGGGCAGGTGGAGGTGGCCGGTGAGGGAGGGCTCGGCACCTGGTCCCTCCTGAGGGTTCTGGCGGTGGCTGTGACGGGCACCGGCCTGTACACACTGGCAATCGGCGTTCTGGGGATCCGACGACTACCGGAGTCCTGGAAGTCGAGCGGGGCTGCGCCTCGGAGGGGTCGCCCCCAGCAGCCGAGCCCCACGGGGAGGCCATCGTGATTCGGTGGGTCGTCTCCTGGCCGATGGCGTGGGCGACCTCCTGGACGGTGCGGGTGGCGGCGATGACCGGGTGATCAGCCCGTGACCCGGTCGGCGGTGGCCACGGCGTCGACGGCCAGGTGGGAGACGCCCACTCCCCGGTATCCCCACCCGGCGAAATGGAGGCCGGGTGAGTCGGCCAGGGCGTCGTCGATGCGGGCCAGCCACTCGCCGTGGCCCAGTTCGTACTGGGGGATTCCGGGCCGGTGGCGGACCACCTTCACGTGGGAGGGATGGAAGCGGCGGCCCAGGACCCGTTCGGCCTCGCCGCACAACAGGTCGGTGATCTCGGCGTCGCCCCAGTCCACCAGCTCGGGGTGGATGCGGCCCCCGGCGATGATCTTGGTCAGGTTGCGACCCGCCGGGGCCCGGTCGGGGGCGTAGGAGGACTCGAAGAGGATGCCCCGGGTGTAGAGCCCCGTCCCGGGGCCGATCAGGGCCCCGAAGCCCTCGGGTATGGGCACCTCGGAGGGTGTGCCGCCCATGGCCGCCACCACCACCGGGGCGCTCACGGCCTCCCCCAGGATCCCGGCCAGCTCGCCGCCGAGGAGAGTGGCGGCCCGTTCGGGACGCACGGCCAGTACCACCTGGGCGGCCTCGAGCGGCTCATCACCCTCCACCAGCCAGGCCCCGGGGCCGCCGGTCACCGATCTGACCTCGATGCCCGGCCGCCAGGAGTCGCCGAGATGGTCGGCGGCGGCCTCGGCCAGGGCCGTCATGCCCCCGACCGGATAGTGGGCTCCGGCCCGGGGGGCACCCCGGGGGCGTCGACGGGCCCGCTTGATCCCCCCCCTGATGACGCTGCCCCCCTCGTCCTCCAGACCGGTGATTGCGGGGAAGGCCGCCGCCGCCGAGAGTCTCGCGGGGTCTCCGGCGAAGACGCCCGACGCCGCCAGCCAGGCCGCCATCTCTCCCATGCCCGGGCCGAAACGCCGCTTCATGAAAGCGTCGAGGGACTCGTCCCCCGCCGGTGGTCGGGCCCGGACCAGGGGCTCGGCCGCGGCCCTCAGCTTGGCCAGGGGGGAGACCAGGGGAGTCGCGATCACCTTGGGTGAGGCCGGAACCTCCAACAGCCGGTGGCCGGTGTGGACGTAGCGACGCCTGGCCGCCGGAGCGGCCGGTCTCATCTCCGCCCCGATCTCGGCCAACAGCGGGGACAGGACCGGGTGGGGGAGCATGAGGGTCCCGGCGGCGGGTTCCAGGAGGTATCCGTCCCCGGTGATGGTCCGGGCCACGCCTCCCGGTTCGGGGGCCGCGTCCAGCACCAGCACCGGTACTCCGCGGCGTCTCAGCTCCACCCCGGTGAACAGACCGGCCAGCCCCCCGCCCACCACCACCACGGGGCGGGGGTCATCGGAGTGGTTCATGGGTTCAGATCCTCCGGTTGAGGGTGTTCGCCCGCCGTGGGTGAAGACGGGCAGGTTGGTGGTCGATGGCACCGTGGGTCCGGGGGCCGGTGGTGTTCACACGCTGCGGGAGAAGACGGGCACGTTGCTGGGGCCCTGACGGCGGTGGGTGTCGAAGACGGTGG
>JALSTE010000066.1 GCA_026983855.1 Acidimicrobiia bacterium | reverse complement strand
CCGTCGGAGGCCGGAGCTCCGCCGGGGGACGTCAGGGGAACCATCCCGAAGGGGACGGTGGCCGTCACCGTGGCGTCGTGGGCGTCGGAGGTGCCGGAGTTGGTGACCCGTAGGCGGTGGCGGAGGGCGGCCCCGGCCTCGATGTCGCAGCCGTTGGAGGGGCCGGCCTCGGAGTCCACGTCATCGCTGCCGGTGCGGTTGTTGCCCGGGGTGCTGTCACAACCGCTCAGCGGGGATCCCGATGTGGTGACCACGTCGCGGTCGATCTCCAGGGTTGGCTCCACCACGGTGATGGTCTCGCTGTCGACCCCCGTGGAGACGTCCCATCCCCCGTCGCCGGGGCCCTTGTAGCCGGCAGGGAGCGAGGTGGGGGCGTCATCGACGATCTCGTCGGTGCCGTTCCAGGTGAGCCGGGCCCCGTTGGTGGGGGTGTCGGCGTCCACGGCGTTGGAGTTGACGTGCACCGTGTAGGGGAGGGTGATCACGCAGTCGGCCCCGTTGGCGTGGACCTCGCCCAGGAACCAGGCCGCCCGCCCGGTGGTGCCCCCCACCGGGGGGGCGAAGGTCTCGATGTCGGCCGGGGTCAGGGCACCGGTGGGGGAGAACGCCTCACAGGCGGCTCCGACCACGGGGGTGCCGAAGGAGTCCCAGGTGAACTGGGCCGGGAGCTGGTCGAACAGGGTCACGTCGTAGGCCCGGGTGCCGGCGGGGATGGTGACCTCCACGTCGAAGTCCAGGGGTTCGCCCACGGTCACCGTGGCCCGGTCCTGGGTCGGCGACCCCAGGGGCTCGATGTCCTTGACTATGGTGGCCGCCGGGAGACTGAGGGTGTCGGTGTCGGTGGCGGTGCGGGTGACACCGTCGACGAGGTTCGGGTCCCCGCCCCCCAGGTTGGATCCGCTCACCCCCACGGTGTTGGTCAGTGTCCCCAGGGTGACGGCGGGTGTGTCGACCTGGACCTGGTAGGTGAACACGACCGATCCGCCGGGGTCGATCGTGTCCAGAGCCGACCATGAACCAGCGTTCCAGGTGATGGTGCTGGCGGTCTGGTCCCAGGTGCCGTTGAAACCCCCGGCGGGGGACACCCCGGTGGTCGGCACCGCGTCCCCGGTGGTGGACACGGGTACGCCTCCGGTCCCCAGGGGGGTAAGCCCGGGGGGAACGGTGTCGGTGACCACCAACCCGTGGAGGGGCGACCCCACGCCCGACGGATCGGGGTTGGACACCGTCACCTCGAAGGTGACCGTGTCTCCCGGTCCCACCTGGGAGCCGGCCGGGGCGGTGTGGGCCTTGACCACCTGGGCCGTGGGCTCCACCACCGTGGTGAGGACGCTGTTGGAGGCCAGTGTCGGCAGGGGACTGCCCGACAGGGAGTCGTTCCAGGACAGGGTGGCCGAGTTGGGGATGGTGTCACCGGCCGTACCGGAGGCCATCTGCACGTGGAAGGTGATGATGACCGTGTCGTCGCCGGACCCAGGGGCGTTCCGGTAGTCGGAGGGCAGGGTGTAGGTGACGGTCCCATTGATCCCGGGGAAGGGGGTCACCAGGGTTCCCCCGTCGAGACGGTCGCCGTCCACGTCGGTGTCGGCGGACACCACCGAGGTGGACAGGCTGGTCACCGTGCCGCCGAAGAGGGCCTGGCCGGTGAAGGAGGTCAGCGAGGGGTCAAGCACGTCGCTGACCGAGGCGCCGTAGAGGGAGGTGCCGTCGGGAACGGTGAGCTGCACCTGGTAGGTGATGATCTCCCCGATGGTCGCCTCCTCGGGGGTGGTGGCCGGGGACCCGTTGGATGAGTTCCCCGTCTCGGCGATCCCCGAGACCTGGGTCTTGGCCAGCGTCGGGGCGGTGGTGTGGACGAAGGCCGGATCGTCGGCGGGGTCGGTGTTGGGGGTGACGGCGGGATCGATGTTGTTGCGGGGGAAGTAGTCGTAGGTGCCGGTGTTGGTGGTCGTCTGGTAGGTGCGGACCCCGGCCCTGGTGGTGGAGGTGACCCCGGCGGCGATGGTCGTGGGCACGGTGAGGTCGTAGTTCAACTCGGTGGATCCGGCCGGGGCCAACGAGGGCACGGTCCAGCTCACCTGGCCCGCGGCGCAGGTACCCGAGGCGGTGATGCCCGACACCATGGTGCAGTCGGCCCAGGAGGGTAGATCGTCCCGGACCTCCACGTTCAGGGCGGTCCGGATACCGCCGTTGGTGACGTCCACCCGGAAGGTGACCACCGCGTCGGCCTGGATCTCCACCGAGGTGCTGCCACCGGAGAGTGAACCGTCGTAATCGGGGGGGTTGGGCCCCAGGTTCAGGGTGGTGTCGGGGGCCGAGACGGCCTTGACCCCCTTGGACAGGGTGACCTCGGGTTCGGCCCACTCCATGGGGGCCTGATCCCGGTACTGGAACACCAGCCCACCGTTCTGGTTGTGGGTCAGCTTCTCCAGGTTGGCCACTATGTCGGCGGCCCGGTGGCTGTCCGGTACCCCGGCCCGGGCGGCGATCACCCACCGGAAGTTGTGGCCCGGGCTGTCCACCGTCCCCAGATTCCAGCGCAGGGTGGTGTCATCGAAGGTGGTGCCGGGCAGGTCGTCGACGCCGGAGATCCGGGCCGCCGATCCGGTCACGTAGGCGTAGCCGGGGGGGAGCAGGTCGGCCACCACGGTGTTCTCGTAGTCCACCAGGCTGGGGAAGGTGGCCCCGATCTCGAAGCAGACGATGTCCCCCGGTCCGAATCCGGTGGCGGTGGTGTCCTGCCAGGTGATGGTGCCGTGTTCCTTGAGACAGGTGGAGGGGCCGACACCGGCCCCGTCGGCCATGGGCCCGGTCTTGGCCGACACCCTCTTGTCGATGGTGGGCAGGGAGTTGGAGAGTGAGGCCGAGGCGGTGTCACCGTCGACACCGCCCCCCGCCTCGTCGTCGGCCCCGCCGTCATTGGTGTGGCCCGACACCACGAAGTCGGGACCCGACACCTCGGCGGAGTTGGTGACCTCGTCCCCGGCCAGCACCGGTTCGGCCGTGAGGCGGGTCAGGCCCCCGCGGTGGTCGGTGCGGACCACGGCGGTGTAGGGGACGGTGATGGTCGAGTCGCTGGGGAGGGCGGCCAGTCCGGGCACGGAGTTGCGGTCCCAGACGAGCTCCAGGCGACCGGTGCCGTAGGGGCCACCGTCGGGCAGTTCCCGCACCGAGGCGGCGGTACCCACCCCCGACCCGGCCCCGGGGCAGTCGTTGGTGGCCCAGTCCGATCCCCCCGGGGTGTTGTCGGTGGTGTAGGTCCCCAGGTAGCACAGGGCCCCCGGTAGCAGGTCCCGGATCACCAGATCGGTGAAGTCCCGGTATTCCCCGGTGGCCACCACCAGGTCGGTGCTGACCACCGTCCCCTGGGAGAGGGACCCGGTGGAGGACTTGGTGATGACGATGTCCTCGCTCTCGGTGGTGAGGGTGTCGGTGTCGGCCACGGTGGTGGCGACCGGGGTGTAGGTGCCGTGGGCGTCGGCGGTGACCGCCAGTGACGGGGCACCGTCGGTCAGCAGTTCCGGATCGGGGTTCAGGGTCCGGTCGAGTTCGTTGGTGGAGGGCCCGGAGTTGTTGTCCAGATTGCGACCCTGGTCCAGGGCGCCGGTGGGGGCTCCCCCCTGGGTGGTCCACGAGGTGGTGTTGGACCTCATCGGGATTCCGGCCCGGTAGACGAGGTCGGTGACCTGTCCGGGGGTCATGTCCCCCACGTTCCAGGACACGACGGTACGGGCCAGGTTGCCGCCGCCCCCCACGGCCACGGTGGAGACCGAGGTGGGGGTGTCGCAGGGCCCGGTTCCCGTGGCCAGTGGACCCGATCCGGCCCACTCCTCGTCGGTGGCGGCGGTGGACTCCCGGAAGGGGACGGCGGTGCTGTTGTCGTCAGCGGCGGGGTAGTAGTTGTCGCAACCCAGGAACTCCAGTCCGGGGTCGAGGGTGGCCCCGGCGGTCACCGCGGTGAGCGGATAGTCGGGGTTGTTCTCCACCCGCACCCCGTAGTCGGCCCCCGAGCTGCCGCTCCGCCCACCGAAGCCGTTCCCGTGCACGCCCCGCAGCAGTTCCCCGGGTCCGACGCTGGTGACCCGCAACGCCGCGATGTCGAGGGTGTCGGAAGCGGTGGCCTGTCCGTCGAAGTCGCCGGTGAACAGTCCGGTGGCGGGATCCCAGTTGGGGATCAGGAAGGCGTTCAGGGAGGCCACCGCGGTGGTGGTCCCGGTGAGGGTCGAACCGACCGGGGCGGTGTCCGAACCGCTGGTGCCGCCGGAGAAGTCGGGGTTGGTGTCGACGACCAGGCTCACCTCCGAGCGGGATCCGGCGGGGAGATCACTCACGTTCTCCCAGATGACCGTGGTGGAGCCGGTGCCGGGTACGTCGGCCAGCACGGCGGTGGGGGCGGGATCGGAGGAGATCAGGGCCGTCCCGGGCGGCAGTACGTGGGCGAAGGAGAGGTTGTAGAGGAAGGCGCCCGAGCTCTGTGACCCGGTGGCGGTGAGGGTGAGGGTCACGTGTTCCCCGATGAGGGCCCGACCCCCGACGTCGTCGCCGGTCGCCAGGGTGAAGTCGTCGGTGGGTCCGGCCCCGGCCCGGGTCACGGTGATGGTCACCGAGAGGACCATCGCCACGGCCAACAGCGCGATCCCGGCCGCCACCGATCTGAATCTGACCAACATCTGCTTCCCTCGGTGGTGCCCGTTTCGAGGGGTGGGTGGGCACCAGAGAGACAGTCGGCAGGGTGAAGCTCAGAGTTGAGGAGGTCTACAAGACTGTAGGGGACATTCAATTGCGATTGGCTGGGCGGGCGGG
>JALSTE010000065.1 GCA_026983855.1 Acidimicrobiia bacterium | reverse complement strand
CACGCCATCGTGGTCCTCAATCCCGGGATGGAGGTGACCCCCGACGAGCTCATTGCCCACTGCCGTGAGCACATAGCGGGCTACAAGGTGCCCAAGAGCGTGGAGTTCAGGACCGAGCCCCTGCCCCTGTCGGGGGCCATGAAGGTACTCAAGCGGGAGCTGAGGGCGCCGTACTGGGAGGGGAGGGAACGGGGAATCCAGTAGCGGCAGATCCGTCCGGGGACCGGTTCCCCCCTCATCTGGCGGCGAGGCCGCGGGACTCCGGGTCGCTAACCTGAGGACGATGAATGAAGCCGGGCCCACGGGTGACCGGCTCGGGAACCGGGTACATCCATGGATGAGCGCAAGGCCACGATTCTCAGGGCGATAGTCGAGCACTACATCGACACCGCGCAGCCGATCGGGTCGGCCACCATCGCGGTCAAGGCCGGATTGGAGGTCTCCTCGGCGACCATCCGCAACGAGATGGTGCAGCTCGAGAGCGAGGGCTATCTCGAGCAACCCCACACCAGCGCCGGACGGGTCCCCACCCAGAAGGGCTACCGCTATTTCGTGGACCAGCTGGGATCTCCGGGCCGGTTGGGTCCCGTTGAGACCCGCCAGGTGAGAGCGTTCTTCGACAAGGCCCAGGGAGCCATCGAGACCCGCCTGGGTCGAACCTCGCAGCTGCTGTCCCAGCTCACCGCCTATGCCGGGGTGGTGGTGGGACCCGACCACGATCCGGCCCTGGTGCGCTCGGTCCAACTGGTCCGTCTGGAGCCCGACCGGCTGCTCATCGTGGTCGTGCTGTCCACGGGAACCGTCGAGCGCCATGACCTGGCCATCTCCCCCGATCTGGATGAACCGACCATCGAGAGGGCCTCACGGATCCTGGCCGAGGGTCTGGTCGGAAAGGGGGCCCACCAACTGAGTCACCCCCCGGCCACGGGGGATCCCGCGGTCGACCGCCTCACGGCCGATGCGGTGGGGGCGCTGGAGGGTGCCGGTGAGGAGAGATCGGTGTTCGTGGGCGGGGCGGCGAACATCGCCGGGCATTTCGAGGCCGTCGAGACCGTCCGCGAGGTCCTGGTGATCCTCGAACAGCAGCTCATCGTGGTCTCCATGCTGAGGGACCTTCTGGACCGGGGACTGTCGGTGGCGATCGGCAGCGAGACCGGCCTCCCCCTGTCCGATTGTTCGGTGGTCGTGGCCCCCTACACTGTCAACGGTGAGCAGGTCGGGAGCGTCGGAGTGGTGGGGCCCACCCGCATGGACTACCCCCGGGCCATGGCCGCGGTCCAGGTCGTCAGCAGTCGTTTGAGTCGGTCCCTCAACGAGTCCGACGGATGAGGTCGGGTCCGCCCGACCCCGACCCCGTCGCCCCGAACCCCTGAGCCTGAGGCCGAGACCATGAGCCGATTCGAACCGATCACCCGTCGAGGAGCAGTGTGAACAGCGACTACTACGAGTTGCTGGGCGTGGCCCGTGACGCCACCAGCGATCAGATCAAGAAGGCGTATCGCAAGCTGGCCCGGGAGCTGCACCCCGATGCCAATCCCGACGATCCCGACGCCGAGGCCCGCTTCAAGGAGGTGTCGGTGGCCTACGCGGTGCTCAGCGACGCCGAGAAGAGGAGCCGCTACGACCGCTTCGGGCCCGAGGGGGTCGGTTCGGCGGCCGGGGGCGATCCCTTCGGGTTCGCCGACCTGAACGTGAACGACATCTTCGAGGCCTTTTTCGGGGGTGGTTTCGGCGGCGGGGGCCGGTCCGGACGGCGTCGATCGGGACCTCCGAGCGGCGCCGACCAGGAACTGATCGTGGACCTGACGTTCGAGGAGGCCGTCTTCGGGGTCGAGAAGGAGGTCTCGGTCCGGACCTTCGTCACCTGTGTGAGTTGCGAGGGTTCGGGCGCCTCGGAGGGCACCGCTCCGGTCACCTGCGGCACCTGCAACGGCATCGGGCAGGTCCGGCAGGTCCGCCAGTCGATCCTGGGTCAGATGGTGACCTCGGGTCCGTGCCCCACCTGCGGGGGTATGGGGGAGACCATCGAGGAACCCTGTGAGGTGTGCCGGGGCGAGGGTCGGGTGCCCGACGAGGAGACCTACGAGGTGCGCATTCCCGCCGGGGTCGACCAGGGGTCGACGCTCAGGCTCCCCGGTCGGGGAGCGGTGGGCCCCCGTGGGGGAGAGCCGGGTGATCTGTACGTCCACGTCCGTGTCGCCCCCCACGAGAGGTTCGTGCGGGATGGCGAGACCCTCACCGATGAGCTGCACATCTCCATGACCCAGGCCGCCCTCGGGGCCCACATCGACTATCAGACCCTCGACGGTGACGAGATCATCGACGTGGCCCCGGGAACCCAACCCGGGGAGGTGATTCGACTCTCGGGACGGGGGGTGCCCCGTCTCGACGGCCGCCGTCGGGGGGACCTCTTCGTAACCCTGATCGTGGACATCCCCGCCAAACTGCCGGTCGAGCAGCAGGAACTGCTCCGGCGTCTGGCCGAGCTGAGAGGCGAGGAGGTCGCCGAGCCCGGGGAGGGCGGGATCTTCTCCCGCATCAGGTCGGCTTTCTCCTGAGCACGGGTCGGCTTCGGTGAGTTCCCCCGAGCGACTCCGACCCGATGGACGCGGTGGCCCCCACGCCTTCGTGGAGGACCTGGACTCCCCCGAGCTGAGCCCCGAGGACCAAACCCACCTGTCCCGTTCCCTGCGGCTCCGTACCGGTGATCCCATGACCATCTGCGATGCCCGGGGTTCGTGGCGTCCGGCCCGGTTCGGTCCCACCCCCGAGCCCGTCGGTGAGACGGTGTACGTTCCCGCCCGCAGGCCGCCCGTGACGGTGGCCATGGCGCCGGTGAAGGGGGAGAGGACCCGGTGGGCGGTCCAGAAACTGACCGAGGTGGGTGTGGACCGCATAGTTCTCCTGAACACCGAGAGGGGAGTGGTTCGCTGGTCGGGGGCCAGGGCGACCCGTTCCCTCGACCGCCTGGCCGCGGTGGCCCGCTCCGCCGCCGCCCAGTCGCGCCGGGTACGACTACCGCTGATCGAGGGCCCCATGGAGATCAGCGACCTGGTGGCCACGTCCGGAGAAGGTCTGGCTGTCGCAGAGCGTGGCGGCGGCCGAGTCTCGTCTGCTACGCACACCATCGCCATCGGACCGGAGGGAGGGTGGGGAGACACCGAAATTGACCCTGATATCCCACGTGTCGACCTCGGTCCCGGGGTCCTTCGGGCCGAGACCGCCGCTCTGAGTGCTGCGGTGCTCATGTCGTTCACCCGCCACGAATTGGCGCGCGGCCACTCAGAGTGAGCTAGGGTGCCTGTCAATCTTTGAGCAGCCGTCGGAGGAGTCGGCTGGATGCGGGTAGGGCATAAATGGCAGATATTGATCTGACTGCCGCCGAGGCAGCTGATGACGTCGAATACGGCAAGCGGGTCGGCGAGAGGCTGAGGGCCATCCGCCGCCAGAAGCGCATGTCGCTGCAGGATGTGGAGGCGGAGTCGAGCCACGAGTTCAAGGCCTCGGTCCTGGGGGCCTACGAGAGAGGTGAGCGGGCCATCTCCGTGCCCCGTCTCCAGCGACTGGCCCGGTTCTACAACGTGCCGGTGGCCCAGCTCCTGCCCCGGGGCGACGACGACGACGTGGAGGGGATGGACTCCCGTGAGGACGGGAACGTCACCATCGACCTCACCCGTCTGGAGACCATGAAGGGTCCCGACGGGACCATGCTGACCCGGTACCTGACGATGATCCAGATGCAGAGACAGGACTTCAACGGCCGAATGCTCACCATCCGACACGACGACCTGAGGGCCATCGCCTGCATCCTGGACACCACGGTCGACACCGCCCCGGCCCGTCTCGCCGACCTGGGTCTGCGTCTCGGGGCCTGAAGGCGACCCCGTTCGGGGTGACCTGCCGATGACCGGGCACCTTCGGCGGCGATCCTCCCCGGGGTTCGGTGTGCACATGGACGATGACTCGGGTCCGGCGGGGCACCTTCGGCGGCGATCCTCCCCGGGGTTCGGTGTGTACATCCACATACCGTTCTGCTCCCGGCGCTGTGACTACTGTGCCTTCGCCACCTGGGACGACCGGGGTGAGCTGATCTCCTCCTACATGGAGGCCCTGGGGGCGCAGATCCGCTCCCACGTACGGGACTGGGAGCCCGGCCGGGTCACCTCCGTGTTCGTGGGTGGTGGCACACCGTCGTTGGTGCCGGCCGGGGACCTGGCCGGGGTGCTCTCTCTACTGCCCCTGGCGCCCGATGCGGAGGTGTCGGTGGAGTGCAACCCCGATGACGTGACGGTGGAGTCGATGCGGACACTGGCCGGTGCGGGGGTGGAGCGCATCTCGTTGGGGGTGCAATCGATGGTCGACCATGTTCTGGTCGGTCTGGGACGTTCCCACACCCCCGACAACGTGACGGCGGCGGTGGAGTCGGTGAGGACGGCGGGGATCGAGCGGCTGAACCTGGATCTGATCTACGGCGGGGCCGGTGAGACACCGGCCGACTGGAACCGGACCCTCGACCGGGCCCTGGCCCTGGAGCCCTCCCACGTGAGCGCCTACGCCCTGACCGTGGAGGCGGGGACGCCCCTGGCGGAGGATCCGTCCCGTCACCCCGATGACGACGACCAGGCCGACAAGTACCTGATGGCCGATGAGATGCTCTCGGCCGCGGGGCTGGCGAACTACGAGGTGTCCAACTGGGCCCGCCCGGGAGAGGAGTGCCGCCACAACCTCCTGTACTGGTCCCAGGGTGAGTACCAGGGGTTTGGTTGCGCAGCCCATTCCCACCTCGCCGGACGCCGGTTCTGGT
>JALSTE010000064.1 GCA_026983855.1 Acidimicrobiia bacterium | reverse complement strand
TGCGGAGAGGGATCTGGGGGGCCCTGGCCCGGCTCAACGGCGCGGCTCTTACCGTGCTGGCCGTAGCCCTGGTCTTCGACGGTCTCCGGGACGTCTGAATCCCACCCGTCTCCCGGAGTCACTTCGGCCGGGGACCGCGTGCATCCCACCGGGGAGGTCGGAGGTCGGAGGGGATCATCGGGTTCGTCACACCGCTGAGGTGTCCATCCCCAGATCGAGGAGCGCGAGGTGGGCCGCGTTCCAACCGGCCATACCGTGCACACCGGCACCCGGCGGGCTCGACGCCGAGCACAGGTAGACACCGTCGACACCGGTGCGGTAGGGAGCCCGCCAGGTTGGGCGGCGCACCGCCCCCAACCCCCGGTAGGAGCCTCCGGTGATGTCACCTCCGGACATGTTCGCGTTGTGCCCGCCGAGGAAGGCCGGGTCCCGACTCGACCACCCGGTGACGGTGTCCCGGAAGCCGGGGGCGAACTCCTCTATGCGGGCCGTGACCGCCTCGGTGGCATCACCGCCCCAACCATGGGGAACGTGGGCGTAGCTCCACACGGTGTGGGTACCGGCCGCGGCCCTCGAGGGGTCGAACAGCGAGGCCTGGGCGACCAGCACGAAGGGACGTTCGGGCATCACACCCCGGTTGACGGACGACTCGGAGACCATGAGCTCCTCCAGGGTTCCGCCCAGGTGCACGGTTCCCGCCTCCCGGGCCGGTGGGTAGGACCAGGGGATTGGCTCGGAGGTGGTGAAGTCGACCTTGAAGACCCCCGGTGCCGGTTTCACCCTGCGATAGGCCCGGCGACGCCCCCGGGGCTGCCTCCCCGACAGGATCCGTTCGGCCCCCGCCGCCGAGGTGTCGAGCAGTACCACTCTGGCCCCCGCCAGGTCCGACAGGGAATCCACCCTCCGTGACGTCTGCACCCGTGCACCGTGTTTCCCGATCACGCTCAGCAGGGAGTCGACGATCGCCTGGGACCCACCCCGGGCGAAGGGCCAGCCGTGGCGATGACCGGCGCAGATGAGCGACACACCGAATCCCGCCGTCAACGGCTCGGACAGGGGGGCGAAGGAGTGGGCGGCCACCCCCGCCCAAAGGGCCCGGGTGGACTCCCGTTCGAACCAGTCCCGGGCCACGGCCGCCGCCGAACGGGCCGAGATCAGCCCGAACCGTATCCGCCCCACCGAGGGGGCGATGCCCTCGATCAGGGGCCGGCGGGTCAGGGCCGCCCAGGAATCCCAGGTGTCGGTGAGACGGCCGAGATGGCGCCGGTAGGAGGGGCCGTCGGAGGCCAGCCCCTCGGCGGTGAGCTCCACACTCCGGTGCAGAGCCGCTCCCCGGCCACCCACCAGGGGATGGGCCGCCAGAACAGGGGGCTGTACCCACTCCAGACCGTGGTCGGCGAGCGTCAGCCCGGCGAACGCGGGGGAGGCGGCCCCCATTGGGTGGACGGCGGCGCACAGGTCGTGAACGGCGCCGGAACCGATCGGGTCGCCACTGCGGGAACCGCCGCCGGGGTGATCCGCGGCCTCCACCACCAGAACCTCGAGCCCGGCCCGGGCCATCACCGCCGCCGCGGTCAGCCCGTTGGGCCCCGAGCCGACGACGATCACCTCGGGGTCGGTCATGGCCGGGCTCCCGGTACGGGTCGGTTCACCAGGAGCTCGAGCAGAGGACCCTCGTCGGTGAGGGTGGCCCAGGCCTCGGAGAGGGGAGGCCCCACGATCTCCAGTACCCGTTGGGCGGGACCCGGACCACCGCTGGGGATCGCCCCCCTGACGAGGGTCACCGAACTGGTGGTGTTCGACACCACCGCCAGTGACATCCGGGCCCCGGTCCCGAAACCGGCCCTGAGGGCCCGCCGCACCATGTTCACCAACCAACCGGGAACCGAGCCGGTCAGGGAGTCCGGGGCTTCCCCCAGGTCGTAGACGCGGGGATCGTCATGTGTCCAGCGCCAGTCGAATCGACGACGTGAGGGGGGCAGCCGCTGACCGGTTCGACGCAGGACCCGGACGATCTCCCTGCTGTCGACGGCAACGGCCCCCAGGTCGAGGGCCCGGGCCCTCTGTTCCTCGTGCAGATCGTAGTGGTCACCCTGGAAGCTGACCCGGGGCTTCCCGACGGCGTTGGCGGCCCGATGGAGCTCGTCGGGGCCGCTGTCGGACACCAGATGGGCCCAGAGCCGGTCCCGCCACGGCCAGACCGCCCGGTCCACGTAGAGGGTCAAGCGTCCCCTCCCGAAGGTCCGGGTGGGACTCTCACCGGGTCCGTCGACGGAGATCGGGCCCTCGACGGAGGGTATGGCCCCCGTCGACGGCGAAAACCTGGCCGGTGATCCACGAGGACCGGGAGCCGGACAGGAAGAGCACCGCCTGGGCCACGTCCCCGGGGGTGCCGAGACGACCCAGGGGCATCTGCTCGAGGTAGTCATCGACTATCCCGGGATTGGAGTGGAGGGGCTCCGACAGGGAGGTGGGCACCAGACCGGGTCGTATGGCGTTCACCCTCACACCGGCCGAACCCACCTCGTCGGCGACATTGCGCACGAGCATCTCCAGTCCGGCCTTGCTCACCGCGTAGGCGGTCATGTAGCGGTGGGTCAGCACCCCGGCTATCGAGGACAGGGCCACCACGGAGCCGCCCTCGCCCATGAGGGGCACCGCGTGCTTCATGGTGAGCATTGCGCCGGTCAGGTTGGTGGCCAGGCACCTGTTCCACTCGTCCAGTTCGATGGCGGCTATGGGACCCCCTCCAGCACCGGAGCCGGCGGCGCAGACCACTACGTCCAGGTGGTCACCGGGGGAGGCCGCGGCCCGCACCGCCGAGGCCACGTGGGACTCATTGGTGACGTCACCGGAGTGGGTCGTGACACCCGCTGCGTGACGGTCGTGGGCCCCGAGGAGATTGCGGGCCTCACGCAGAGCGGTCGCTCTGCGACCCATGAGGGTCACGTGGGCCCCCTCCTCCAGCAGGGCCCGGGCACAGGCCAGTCCGAGTCCCGATCCCCCTCCGGTCACCAGGGCGTTCCTTCCCCTGAGCTCTCCGGTGAGGTCCGCCGTCGCCGGGGTGGTCATGGCCGTTCCCGCTCGGAGGGTCCGGGTCGTAGAACCAGTCGACCGGTGGTTCGCCGGCCCTCGAGGTCGGCCAGGCCGGTGTGAAGTTGCTCCATGCCCAATATTGTCACCTCGGGGGGACGGATCAGGCCCCGCTCGAGTAGGTCGAGCAGGGCCCGGTGGGCCTCGGCCACCGCGGCCGGGTCGTGTTCGACGTAGCCCGACCAGTGGACGCCCACAATCGAGTAGTTCTTGACCAGGACGTGGTTGGCCCGGATCCGGGGGAGATCCCCCGAGGCGAAACCGATCACGAGGTATCTGCCCTCCCAGGCCAGCAGACGCATGGACAGTTCCCCCACCCTCCCGCCGACGGGGTCGAACACCAGGTCGGCCCCCTCGGGACCCACCGCCTCCCGTATCCGCTCCTCGTAGTCCGACTGGCGGTGATCCACGGCTCTCCACGCCCCGGCCGCCAGACACGCCCCCGTCTTGGCCGCTCCTCCGGCGGTGGCGATCACCCGGGCCCCGGCCGCCACCGCCAGGGCCAGGGCGGCTGAGCCGACACCACCGGCCGCGGCGTGCACGATGACCACGTCACCGGCCCTGATGTCTCCCCGACGGTGCAGGGCGAACCAGGCGGTCTGGAAGGCGACGTGCATCGACACCGCGGTCACGTCATCAACCCCGGAGGGGAGAACCAGGGCCGCCGGGGTGTCCATGAGGGTGAACTCGGCGAACGCCCCGTTGGGAGGTGAGACCATTCCCACCACCCGCGTTCCGACCTCCAGGTCGGCACCGGGACCGACGGCGGTAACCTCCCCGGCCGCCTCCAGACCGGGGACGAAGGGGAGCGGGCTCCGAACCTGGTACCGACCCTGGCAGACCAGAAGGTCGGCGAAGTTGAGACCGGCCGCCCCGACCCGGACCAGAACCTGACCCGGCCCGGGTTCGGGCACCGGCGCATCGACCAGTTCCAGCACATCGGAGAAGTGTCCCTCCCCGTTGACCCGCCAGGCCCTCACGATGACCCCTCGTCTCCCGACCCCGGACTCCTCACGTTGAACCCTCGTCTCCCGACCCCGGACTCCTCACGATGAACCCTGACCCCCGGACCGCGGACTTCTCGAGATGACCCCTGACTGCCTGCTCCTTGACTCCTCACGATGACCCCTGACCCCCGGACCGCGGACGACCGTACCGGGCCAGACGGGAGAACTCCCGATCGTAGACACCGATCACCCGCGGCCAGTCGTATCGGGCCATCTCCCCGGCCAGGCCGGCGGTTGATTCCCGCCACCGGGGCAGGTCGACGAGGATCTCGGTCAGGCGGGGCACGAGATCGTGGTCATGGTGCAGGCACCCGCCGTGCAGACCGTCGGGCACCAGGTGCGGGTAGTTCTGTCGCTCGGGGTAGAGCGGTACGCATCCGGCGGCCATGGCCTCCACGGGGGCGATGCCGAAGAATTCGTGGCGGGCGGCGGAGACGACCACATCGGCCCGACCCAGCAGATCGATGTAGGCGTTCCGCCCCAGAAACCCGGACACGACGACACGGTCGGCCAACCGACGTCGGGCCTCCTCGAACACGCCGCGGGAGTGCTCGGGAACCTCCCCGACCAGGGCCACCCCGAAATCCACGCCTCGGGCCGCCACATGATCGAGCGCCCTGACCACCGTCATGGGAGCCTTGTCCGAGTCCCATCTCTGATTCCAGAGCACCAGTGGTGGACCTTCCGGGTTTAGGATCCCGGGGGTG
>JALSTE010000063.1 GCA_026983855.1 Acidimicrobiia bacterium | reverse complement strand
CAGGCCCGGGTGGTGGAGGAGATGGGAATGAGGGGCGTCCTGTCCTTCGAGGCCACCGAGCGGGCCGGGTCGGAGTTGGCCCGTCTGGGGTTGGAGGAGAACGTGGCGGCCATCACCGCCGCCTCCGGTGACTCGTCTCTGGTGGACGCCATGATGTGCTTCCACACCACCTTCACCTGTTCACCGGCCTACGTCACAGAGGCCTTCGAGCTGGCCGGGGATCTCGGGGTTCTCACCCACTGTCATGTGAACGAGGGGGTCCACGAGCCGCGTTGGGCCCTCGAGCACCATGGCAAGCGGACTCTGGAGCACTATCGCGACCTGGGGGTCACCGGGGACCGGATGCTGGCCTCCCAGGTGGTCCAGCTCTCCGAGGTGGAACGTCAGATCCTGGCCGAGGACGGGGTCCGCTGCGTGCACATGCCCCTGTCGAACTGCGAGGTCGGTGGGGGCATAGCCCCGATACCGGAGCTGCTGGAGGCGGGGGTGACCATGGGGCTGGGCAGTGACGGCTACGTGAACGACTTCTACGAGGTGATGAGGGGGGCCTTCATGATGCACAAGGGACGGCTCTGTGACCCCACGGTCATGGACGCCCGTACCGTCTTCGACCTCGCCACCCGGGGAGGGGCGGCCGCCCTGGACCGTCCGGACCTGGGATTCATCGGCGAGGGGGCCCGGGCCGACCTCCAGCTCATAACCTGCGACCTGCCCACCCCGGTGACCGCCGAGAATCTCCTGGATCAGTTGGTGTTGTGGCGCAACGGGTCCCACGTCACCGATGTCATGGTGGAGGGGAACTGGACCGTACGCCACGGTGAGTTGTTGACCGCCGACCTGGGGGAACTGGCCGACGAGACCGCCCGTCAGGCCCGTCGACTGTGGGAGAAGAGATGAGCGACTCCAGCGACGCCGCCCCGTCATCATCCGCGCCGATTCCCTCCCGAGATCTTCCCGGAGGTCACTCGGGGACGGGGAAACCGACCGGGGGTGATCTGCTGGAGGATCTCAACGCGGCCCGGGCGAAGGGAGATCCCGTGGTGCTGGTCACGGTGATCGAGACCCACCGTTCGGTTCCCCGCGGTCCGGGCACGAAGATGCTGGTGTTCGCCGACGGTACCTGCCTGGGCACCATCGGGGGCGGGGAGATGGAGGCCCGGGTGGTGTCGGAGGCCCTGGAGTGTCTGACCGCGGCCCATCCCCGAACCCTGGACTACTCACTCCTCGACCCCTCCACCGGAGACCCTGGTGTCTGCGGTGGCGAGGTGAAACTGTTCCTGGAGCCCTACATGCCCCCTGAGACCCTTCTCGTCGTCGGATGTGGCCACATCGGCCGGAGGGTGGCCGATCTGGCCCGCTGGTTGGGCTTCCGGGTCGTGGCCACCGACGACCGGGCCGAGCTGGTCACCCCCGAGCTGGTTCCCGGGGCCGATGTCCTGGCCCCCGGCTCGATCACCGAGGTGCTCGAGCGTCATCCGATCAGTGGCAGGACCGCGGTGGTGGTGGTGACCCGCAACATCGCCGTGGACCTGGAGGTCATTCCGCCCCTGGTTGCGGCCGGGCCCGCCTACATGGGGGTGATGGGCAGTCGCCGGCGGTGGGAGACCACCCGGGCGGCCCTGGCTGAATCGGGGGTCGGGGACGGGGACCTCGATGCCATCCACACTCCCGTCGGTATCGACCTGGGGGCGGAGACGCCCGAGGAGATCGCCCTGTCGATCATGGCCGAGGTGGTGGCCGAGATGAGGGGCGGATCGCGCTGATGCTGTTCGCGGACTTCCCGGTGCTGGTCAGGGGCGGTGGCGACATCGGAACCGGCGTGGTCATGAGATTGCACCGGGCCGGATTCCCGGTCGTGGTCAGCGAACTGGATCCCCCCCTCACCGTCAGGAGGCAGGTGGCGGTGTCCACCGCGGTCACCGAGGGGACCACGAAGGTCGAGGATCTGGAGGCGGTCCGGGCCGAACTGGAGCAGGCCACCGCCCTGGCCCGCCGGGGGACGATTCCCGTCGTCGTGGGGGAGTCACTGCCGGATCTGGAGGTCTCGGCGGTGGTGGACGCCCGCCTGATCAAGAGGAACATCGACACGACCATCGATGACGCACCCCTGGTCGTCGGGCTCGGGCCGGGCTTCACGGTGGGGGAGAACTGTCACGCCGTGGTGGAGACCATGAGGGGCCACACCCTCGGTCGCGTCTACTGGGAGGGATCGGCCCTGGCCGACACCGGTCAGCCCGGGGTGGTCAGGGGGCGCGGTGGGGAGAGGGTCCTGCGGGCTCCGGCGCGAGGTCTGGTGCACTGGTCGACGGAGATCGGGGAGCTGGTGGCCGAGGGGGAGGTTCTGGGGCACATCGTCTCCCCCCAGGGCCGCTTCCCCGTCATCTCACCCTTCACCGGTCTGGTCAGGGGACAGATCGCCGAGAGGGCGCTGGTGGCGGAGGGCTACAAGATCGGCGATGTTGATCCCCGGACCGACCTCGACGAAGTGCATCTGGTGTCGGACAAGGCCCTTTCCGTCGGCGGGGGGGTCCTCGAGGCCCTGCTGGTTCACCTGGGTCGGCTCCAGGGGGTTCCACAGGAGTGAGGCCGCCGCTGACCGACACGGGATCGAGGGCCGATGTCGCCTCCCGCATGGACGCCGGGGCCCTGGTCGGGGCCCTGGGTATCGGTCGTGGTGACGTGCTGTCGTTCGTGGGGGCCGGGGGCAAGACCACCCTGCTGCTGGCCACCGCCCGGGGGGCCCGCTCCCTGGGTCTGTCCACCGTGGTCACCACCACCACCCGGATGTGGCCGGTCCAGGCCGAGGACGCCAGGGGGCTGGGGGTCAGGGTGGTGATGGGGGGAAGGGACGGTGCCAAGGCGGCCGGAATCGACAGCGCCGAGGTCGACCGCCTGCACGCCGACCCCACGGTGGACCTGGTGGTGGTGGAGGCCGACGGCTCCCGGGGCCGGGCGGCCAAGGCCCCCGCCTCCCACGAGCCGGTCATCGCCCGCTCCACGACGTTGGTGGTCCCGGTGCTGGGGGCTCCCGCCCTGGGGGGAACGATCTCCGAGGTGTGCCACCGGCCCGGACTCATGGCCGGGCTGGCCGGGGTGGGGGAGGACCATTCCCTCGATGTGGAGGTGATCGCCGCCCTGTGGTCCTCCGCGCACGGAGCATTCCGAAACGTTCCCGAGACCGCCCGGGTGGTGGCGGTGGTGAATCAGGTCGCGGACTTCGGGATGGCCCGACATCTGGCCGACCGCATCCTTCGCTGCACGACACCCGAAGGCAGGACGGCCGAGTCGGTCGTCCTCGTCGGCCGGGCCGCCGTTGGGGCCGGCCCTCATCGGGTGGAACTCCGGGAGAGGGAGAAGATGGAGTCGTGACCCTACGCCCCCTTCCCCTGATAACCCGTCGTCCCGAGGAGATCCCGGACCTGGTGGATCTGAGCGCCCACTTCGGACCGGGTGCGCCTCCGCCTCTCCCGGTCCTCGTCGAACCGCCCGCCCTGGCGGTCACCGACCCCTCTGACGAGCCACTCGTGGACCTGGCCCATCCCCGGATACTGCGCCTGAGCAGTTACTGGCACGCCGGTTGGACCCGGGCCACCCCCCGCACCCTGCTGCGTTCAGGGGCGGCTGCGTCGCTGGAGGTGGCGGCGGAGAGTCTGCCCTGGGAGTGGGGTCTGGCCGTTTTCGACGCCTGGCGACCCCTGGACATGCAGATCGAGCTCTACGAGGCCGCCTATGCCGACCCCTCGCTGCCCCCGGGGTTCGTGGCCCGGCCCTCGACCGATCCGACCCTGCCCCCACCCCATCTCACCGGGGGCACGGTCGACGTCACCCTCACCTGGCGGGGCATACCCCTGGAGCTGGGGACGCCCTTCGACCACTTCGGTCCCGAGGCCCGGGCCGACTCCCTGGAGGACCGGCCGGGACCGTCCCGGGAGCTGCGGCGGGTGCTGCACCGGGCCATGAGTGGAGCGGGCTTCGTGGTACTGGACTGTGAGTGGTGGCACTACGAGCTGGGGACCGGGCGGTGGGCGGCCATAACCGGGGTTGAACCCCGCTACGGCGCCGCCGGACTCACCACACCGGATCCAGCTCGCACATGACGTGCAGCTCGCTGATGGAGGCGGTGTTCGGCAGGGCCATTATCGACGCCACGGTTTCAACCAGGTCCTCGGGTTGGATCATGGTGGCGGGGTCCACCCCGAACTGAACGGTCATATCGGTGGCCACCAACCCGGGGCAGACGGCGAGGGCCCGGATACCGTCGTCCCATCCGCTCTGGCGGGTGGCGTGGGTCAGGGCCATCACCGCGTGTTTGGTCATGGCGTAGCCGGGTAGCAGCCCCCCCCTGACCCTCTTGCCCGACATGGAGGCCACGTTCACCACCCGGCCGGTGCCCGAGGCGATGAGATGGGGCAGGCACAGGTGGGTCATGCGGGCCGGGGCCTTGACGTTGACGGTCCACATGATGTCGAGGAGATCCTCCTGGAAGGCCTCGATGGTGAAGGGGAGAAGGACCCCGGCGTTGTTCACCAGGGCATCGATCCCTCCCCAGCGCTCGATGGTCTCCGACACCCACATGATCTGGGTCTCGGCGGCCTCGGCGTCGTAGAGGTGGAGTGACACCCGGTCCTCACCGAGATCGGCGGTGGCCTCGGCCAGAGCGGCCACGTCACGGGCCCCCAGGGCCAGGTGGTAGCCGTCCCGGTGGAGTCTGCGGGCCAGGGCCAGGCCGAGGCCCCGGTTGGCGCCCGAGATCATCGCCACCCTTCCCTCGGTGTCGAGCATGCTGTCGCCTCCAGTGTCGGTGGTCGGAGTTCGTCGG
>JALSTE010000062.1 GCA_026983855.1 Acidimicrobiia bacterium | reverse complement strand
AGGTCGACGGTGTGACCGACGCCGGTGGTCTACTGGAACTGCTGAACCCCTCGGGCCCCCTGGGTGTCCTCCGCCTGGAGATAACCCCCGGCCCGTTCCGCCCCAGTGGCGCGCCCGTGCCCGAGAGCGACCTGGCCCTGATAGCCGAGTCGATCCGGGCCGTGGTCCGGCCCTCGGACCTGATCGCCCACCTGGGCGGCGGTGAGTTCGTGATCGTGGTGCGCGGCGACGGGGTGGACGAGACCCGGGAGATCCTGGCGCGTCTGGCCGAGCGCCTCACCTTCCTGGCCCGGGACGAGGCGGCCTGCCCGGTGGCTCGGGGGACGGTGAGGGCCACCCTCAACACCGCCGCCGGTCCGGAGGGCAGCTCGGTACGGGACCTCATCGAGTCGGCCCGCCGGGGTGACGACGGTGAGGTCGCCCTGCCGTCGGGAGGAGAGGGCCGATCCGATGTCCCCGACCGCCGCCGCCTGCTGGAGGCCCTCGAACGCGGGGAGATCGCCCCCTACTACCAACCACAGTTCGACCTCCGGACCATGGCCACGACCGGCGTGGAGGCCCTGGCCCGCTGGCGTACCGCGTCCGGGGAGATGATCTCGCCCGGCGACTTCATCGGCCCCATCGAGAGGGAGGGGTTGATGCCCCGCCTCACCGCCCACATGTTGCGGCAGGCCATCACGGATGCCGTCGGGTGGCGGGACGCCGGTCTGTTGCCACCCGGATTCAAGGTGTCGGTGAACATCTCGATGAGTGACCTGGCCGACGATCTTCTCCCACCCCTGCTTGCGGCGATGCTCGAGCAGTACGGATTGGAACCCTCCACCCTGGCCCTGGAGATCACCGAGACCGAGACCATGGCCGACATCCGACAGGCCATGGGGATGATGAGGGAACTCCGCAACGTGGGTGTCGGCCTGGCGATCGACGATTTCGGAACCGGCTACTCCTCGCTGGAGTACCTGTCGCGTCTGCCCGTGGATCTGGTCAAGATCGACCGCAGCTTCGTCCAGAGGATCGCCTCCAACCGCGGGGATGAGGCGATCGTCGCCGCGGTGGTGGACGTCGCCGCCGCCGTGGGTGTGGGTACCCTCGCCGAGGGGGTGGAGACCCAGGCCGAGTTGGAGCAGCTCCGTGCCCTGGGGGTCCAGCAGGGACAGGGATTCCTGGTCTCCCCCGCCATACCGGCGTCGGAGCTCAGGGACCGTCTGGCCCTGGAGAGGGATTGACGGGCCACCCGGGAACTGGAACAGCCACCACCGACACGATCACGGAGACCCGATCCGACGCCACCAGGTGACGTCCATCCCGGAGGTCGGACGCTAGCGGCGGGCGGCGATGAAGAGGCGCAGAGGTCCGTCGGACCCCTCCTCACCGCAGCACCAGCAGGGGTCCCCGGGAGCCCCGTACCAGGTCACCTCGCACTCCCGGCAGGCCCGGGCCACGAGCCCCGCCGACTGGGGCTCGAGGATCGGAGCCGGAGCGGCATCGGGCAGTACCAGGGGGCGGACTCGGGTGGACATACGCCTCCCGTCGGCCGGAAATGGGGAAGATTGCGGAATTCACCGCCCCTCCCCCACCGGCGGCACCCGGCCGCGGGTCCGACCCAGGCTCACCGACCCGACCGGCACAGTCCGGCGACGACGGACCCGCGGGGTCAGTCCAGTTCGAGAATCAGGGCCTCGGTCCCACCCAACGTCTCCGGAGTCGATTCCGGCGGCCCACTTCCGGCGCTGGTGTAGCGGACCCTCCAGCTTCCCGGGGGCAGATCCAACTCGACGGGATCATCACCCATGTTGGCCATCACCAACACCGGCCCCCGACGATAGGCGACCACCTGCCCCGGACCCTCGATCCACTCGATCGAATTCGGCCGGGCCAGCGAGTCCAACCGGTGTCGCACCGAGATCAACCGGCGGTACCGGTGCAACCACGAGTCCGGATCAAGGCGCTGAACCGCGACTGTGTCGACCGCGGTCCGGTCGTCCATCGGCAGCCACGGCTCCCCGGTGGTGAAACCCATCCCCGGACCCTCCTCCCACGGCATGGGGGTGCGGCAACCGTCCCGGCTGTCCTCCGGATGGATCCGCCCCACCGGATCGACGATCCGATCCACCGGCACCCGGCCGTCCTCGAGGGCCAACTCCTCACCCTGGTAGAGCCAGGGCACCCCCGGAAGACCCATCATCAGCACCGAGAGGGCCAGAGCCCGTCGCCGGCCGAGGTCCCCACCCCCGAACCGGGTGACCGAACGGGGTTCGTCGTGGCTGGACTGGACCCATGCCACACCCCGGTCGGCCAGGGACGTGAAGCGGCTGAACAGTCGGCGGTACGCCCGGGGCTCGTATTCCATGTGCATGGGAGCGAAGGAGAAAGCCAGGTCCAGATGTCCCCGGGGCTTCACGTAGGGGACCACCTGGGAGGGCCGCAGCAGGTAGACCTCACCGATGAGGACGGCCCCGTACCCCCCGGCCAGATCGGACCATTCACGGAAGATCTCGTGCACCCCCGGCTGATCGATGTCGTGGACGTGGTCGAAACACATCCACGCCTCATTGCGGTGCATCGACCCGTCGACCTGACAGTGCTGAGGGAGGTCCCGTAGCTCGGGGTCCTTGGCCAGGGCGTGGGCCACGTCAATCCTGAACCCGTCGACACCCCGTTCCAGCCAGAACTCCAGTATTCCGAGAAATGCCCTCCTCACCTCGGGGTGGGCCCAGTTGAGGTCGGGCTGTTCGGGCAGGAAGAGGTGGAGGTAGTACTGCCCGGTGGTGGGATCGAGGGTCCACGCCGGGCCCCCGAACACGCTCCACCAGTTGTTCGGAGGTCCACCGTCGGGCCCCGGATCCCGCCATATGTACCAGTCGCGGTGGGGGGACCGGCGGGATGACCGGGCGTCGGTGAACCACGGGTGTCGGTCCGAGGTGTGGTTGGGCACGATGTCGATCACCACCCGCAGACCCAGATCGTGGGCCTCGGCGACCAGCCGGTCGAAGTCCGCCATGTCCCCGAAAAGCGGATGCACCGCCTCGTAGTCGGACACGTCATAGCCGAAATCGGCCATCGGGGAGGGATAGAACGGGGTCAGCCACACGATGTCCACCCCCAACCAGGCCAGATGGGGCAGTCGGCGTCGGATCCCCTCGAGGTCCCCCACACCGTCCCCGTCGGAGTCGGCGAAGGACCTCACGTAGACCTCGTAGCCCACCGCCCCCTCCCACCAACTCGGACTGTTCGTGGTCACGGGCACTCCCGGCGGGATCTCGGTGCGGAACCCGCCCACCGTAGCCCCACCGCCCGAACCGGCCCGAACACGCCCACAGCCAAACCACCCGACCACACCCACAGCCAAACCACCCGAACCGCCTCGAACACACCCACAGCCAAACCGCCCGAACCGTGCATCGGGCGGGTGGGGCTGGCACCATTTGACACCGGAGGATGATGACACCCCATGGCCACTGCGACCGACCCGACACTTCAGACGATCATCGGTTGGGCGGTGAGGGCCACCGGGGCCGAGTCCGGCTGGCTGCTGGGCCTCGACGACGAGGCCTTCTCGGTGCTGGCCGCCGCCGGAGGGACCCAGCCGGGATCCCTGGTGGGTCGCCGGGTAGAGCCCCGGGGCGCCGCCGGATTCGCCGCCGCCTCCGGACAACCCGCCGCCCTCAGACCCGGACCCGACGACTCGTCCAACACCGGCGCCGGAGGTCTCGATTCATCACCGTCGAGCGTCCTGGCCGTGCCCTGCGACAACGGTGAGACGGTGGGCGTCCTCGAACTGGTGAACAGCCCGGCCGGGGGGTTCGGGATTGACGACATCGAGGTGGTCACCCTCCTCGCCGACATCGCCGGAACCGCCATAGCGGAAACCGGACCGGCCCTGGCCGTCACCGGACCGGCCGAGCTGGGAACCGAACTGAGCCATCTGGCCGAGACCGATCCCGCCCGGTACCGCCAGGTGGCGACGATCCTCCAGGCCCTCCTGGGCCAGAGCTGATGGCTGACCCCCGACCGGCCTGGTCCCGTGACTCGGCCATGCTCCGAATCGACCGGGGGTTCGAGGATCTCGACGAGGTCTCCGAGGAGTGGGCCTTCGCCGGAGCCGACGGCTTCGGCGTGAGGGTGGCGATCATCGACAGCGGCATAGACGCCGATCACCTGGACCTGATCGGTGCCGTTGACCGCGAGGGTGCGGTCATGTTCGGGGTGGACCCCTCCGGTGAGGTGATCCGGACCGATGGACCCCACGTCGACGTGTTCGGTCACGGAACCGCCTGCGCCGGAATCATCCACGGCCTGGCCCCCGGGGCCGAGCTCACCAGCGTCAGGGTTCTGGGCGAGGGCCTCACCGGAAAGGCGGCGGCCTTTCTCGCCGGCCTGAACTGGGCCATCGACGAGGGATTCGACGTCATCAACCTGTCGTTGGGTACCGGTCTGCGGGACTGGGCCCTGGCGTTCTACGAGGCCTGCGACCGGGCCTACTTCTCGGGCTCGTTCATCGTGACCGCCGCCAACAACGTCCAGCGGGCCAGCTTTCCCTCCCTGTTCGGAACCGTGGCCAGCGTGGCCTGCAATCTCTCCAAGGACCCCCGCCGCTACCACTGGAACCCCGAGCCACCGACGGAGTTCCTGGCCCCGGGGATCGACATAGACGTCATCTGGAAGGACGGGGGGCACAGCACCGGAACCGGTAACAGCTACGCCGCCCCCCACATCGCGGGTCTGGCGGCCCAGATCCTCTCCAAGCATCCCGAACTCAGACCATTCCAGCTCAAGAGTGTCCTGTGCTCCCTGGCGGTCAACGTCCGTGAGGCCGATGCCGGAATCGA
>JALSTE010000061.1 GCA_026983855.1 Acidimicrobiia bacterium | reverse complement strand
CTCCTCCACGGGGTCGGCGGTGAGGCTGTAGCGGATGGTGTCGCCTATCCCCTCCAGCAGGAGGGTGGCGATCCCGGCGGTGGCCTTGAGGACCCCGGCCGGGGGTGGCCCGGCCTCGGTCACACCCAGGTGCAGGGGGTGGTCCACGGTGTCGGCCAGCAGCCGGTAGGCCCCCACCATGAGGGGTACGTCGGAGGCCTTCACTGAGATCTTGACGTCGTCGAATCCCACGTCGTGGAAATGGCCGAGCTCCCGGCGGGCCGACTCCACCAGGGCCTCGGGGGTGTAGCCGTACCTCTCGGAGATGTCGGGATCCAGCGAACCGGCGTTCACGCCGATCCTGATGGGGATGCCGCGGTCCCGGGCCTCCCCGGCCACGGCCCGGATGTGGTCGGGCTTGCGGATGTTGCCCGGGTTCAGCCTCAGGCAGTCGACCCCGGCGTCCATGGCCGCCAGGGCCAGCCGGTACTGGAAGTGGACGTCGGCGACGATCGGCACCGGAGAGCGGGGCACTATGTGGGCCAGGCCCTCCGCCGCCGCGGTGTCGTTGCAGGTGCAGCGGACGATGTCGGCCCCGGCCCCGGCCAGGGCGTAGATCTGGGCCAGGGTCCCGTCCACGTCGGACGTCCTGGTGGTGGTCATGGACTGGACCGTCACCGGTGCCCCGCCACCCACGGCCACCGGGCCCACCTTCACCTGTCGGGTCTGCCGCCTCTCGAACATCGGGTCGAGTCTAGGACCGGTGATCCCGTGATCGGGGAGGGGACGCGGCCCGGGCTCCGTCAGGACACCTAGAGACTGATCGGATTGGCGATGTCGAGCCAGAGGGCCCCGATCCCGAACACGGCCAGGAGGAACACCACCAGGTAGATCAGGGGGACCAGCCGGGCCACGTCCACCTGGTAGTGGCGGCCGCCGATGGATCGGATCCGCTCGTAGGTGGCGACCGCTATGTGCCCCCCGTCGAAGGGCAGCAGGGGCAGCAGGTTGAACACCCCGATGAACACGTTGAAGATCGCCAGCCACAGGATGACGTCGGCGCCCACCTGGGTCCCTATCTGGACCACTCCCACCACCGACACCGGCCGGCTGGCGGGGTCGAGGTTCGCCGGGGTGTCGCCCGGTGAGGTGAACACCCGGTCCACGAAGTCCCCGAAGTTGGTGACGAAGGCCCCCACCCCCCGGATCGACTCCCACACCAGGACCGGGAAGTCGTGCACCGCGTTCCAGGCCGCCTCGGGTGGGGAGTCCCTCTCCACCCGGGTGGCCACCTCCTGGCCCACACCCAGGAATCCGACCGTGCGACCGTCCCGGACGGTGTGACCCAGGGTGGTCTCCACGGTGCGAACCGATCCCCCCGGATCAACGAGCTCCAGGGTGACCGGCTGATCGGGTCGGGCGGCCACCTCCCTCACGAGGTCGTCGAAGGTCTCTATCGGGCGCCCGTCGATGGCGACTATGCGCTCCCCGGGTTGGACACCGATCCGGGCCGCCGCCGACTCCGGTGACACCGCCGCCACCGACCAGCGGGTGGGCTCGGCCACCGTGCGGCCCACCACCCCGTAGGCCACGAACAACAGGACGATGGCCATGGCGAAGTGCATCAGCGAGCCCGCCGCCGCCACCAGCACCTTCTTGGGGTAGCTCTGCTCCCGGTAGGTGCGGGGCTCGTCCTCGGGGGGGACCTCCTCGAGGTTGTTCATGCCGATGATCCGCACGTAGGCCCCGGCCAGGATGGCCTTCAGCCCGAACTCGGTCTCCCCCCGCCGGAAGGAGAAGATGCGGGGACCGAAACCGATGAAGAACTCCGTGACCTTCATACCCGTGGCCCGGGCGGCCAGATAGTGCCCCAGCTCGTGCATGAACACGAAGAACAGGATGGCCAACACGATGAGCAGGGCCATCAGCGAGTACCACCCGAGCAGGGCGAGCAACCCGATGGTGAACGCCAGGCCCAGCCAGCTGGTGCCCCGATGCTGGTCACCGGTTTCGCCGGGGCCCCCCACCGGTACCCCGTCGACCTCCACCACCCCGTCGTGGGGATGGTCTCCGGCGCTGGGCTCCGGGGTCGTGGTGGTGGGCTGGGTCACTGGGAGTCCTCGGGTGTGTTGACCGGCGGGCACCAGCATGGACGATCTGAGGCCGATTCGGACATCACCATCCGTTCCGATCGGCGTCCGGGCGTCCCCCTTGAGCCCGTCGCGACCCTCACCGGCCGGCCAGATCCGCCAGTACCGCCCCGGCCCGGCGCCGTCCCGCCCCGTCGGCCGCCAGCACCTCCTCGACGGTGACCGCGGCCACGGCCTCGTAGTGGTCGAGGGCCCGCTCGACCACCTCGGCTATCGCCGACCAGCCGATGCGCCCGGCCAGGAAGGCCTCCACCGCCACCTCGTTGGCGGCACTGAGGAAGGCCGGGGCGCCGCCCCCGGCCCGCCCGGCCCGGTAGGCGAGATCCAGGCACCGGAACGCCTCCCGGTCGGGGGGCTCGAAGTCCAGGCGCACGCCGCCGGACCAGTCCATGGCCCCGAAGGCGGTCCCCAGCCGGTCGGGGTAGGACAGGGCGTATCCGATGGGCAGCCTCATGTCGGGGCGGGACACCTGGGCGATGGTGGACCCGTCGGTGTACTCCACCATCGAGTGGACGATCGACTGGGGATGGACCACCACCTCGATGTCGTCGTAGTCGACCCCGAACAGTTCGTGGGCCTCGATCACCTCCAGCCCCTTGTTCATCAGGGTCGAGGAGTCCACGGTGATCTTGGGCCCCATGTTCCACGTCGGGTGGTTCAGGGCCTCGGTGAGGGTCACGTCCTCGAGCTCGGCGGCGGAACGTCCCCGGAAGGGTCCCCCACTGGCCGTGATCACCAACCGCGAGACCTGCCGGGCCCTCCCGTCGGGCCCCTTCGGGGCCGCCCTCAGACACTGGTGGATGGCGCAGTGCTCGGAGTCCACCGGGATCAGCTCCGCCCCCGGGGTGAGGCGCAGGGGCTGGACGACCGGACCGGCGGCGATCAGCGACTCCTTGTTGGCCAGGGCCAGACGCCCACCCGCCGCCAGGGTGGCCAGGGTCACCCCCAGACCGGCGAAACCCACCACCGCGTTCACGGTCACGTCGGCTTCCCGGGCCAGTTCGGCCAGGGCCTCGGCCCCCACGACCAGCTCGGTGCCCTCCGGCAGCCGGGGGGCCAGTTCCCCGGCCCGGGACCCGTCCACCAGGGCCACCCTGGGGGGTCGGAATTCCTCGGCCTGGGCGGCCAGCAGATCCACCGAGCGGGCGGCGGCCAGGGATGCGACCCGGTACCGCCCGGGGGCGGCCCGGATCACGTCCAGTGTCTGGGTGCCGATCGATCCGGTCGATCCGAGCACGGCGACCGTGACCGTCACCGGGTCAGCCTCCCAGGGCCCGCAGGGCCGAGGGGATGAACAGGTCCCGGTAGATCGCCAGGTAGTACACGGCGGGCACCACGAACAGCAGGGCGTCGAAGCGGTCGAACACCCCTCCGTGGCCGGGCAGGATCGAACCCATGTCCTTGATGCCCAGATCCCTCTTGATCAGCGACTGGGAGAGGTCCCCGAGCGGGGCCATGACCGACACCACCACGCCCAGCAGGATGGCGTCGAGGGTGCGGTCGCTCCACGGGGCCAGGCCGGGACCCACCCCGAGCAGGAACAGGGCCACGATCATCACCAGCAGGATCCCCCCGATGAGCCCCTCCCAGGTCTTGTTGGGGCTGATGTCGGGAGCCAGACGACTCTGACCGGTGGCCCGGCCGATGAACAGCCCCCCGACGTCGTAGGTGACGGTGCAGATGATCGCCCCGAGCAGGATGCCCCCTCCGTCGGGCAGGGCCAGGATGAGGGGAATGTGGGCCCCCAGCAGGCCTATCCACATGACCCCCAGCAGGGTCACCGAGAGGTTGGCCGTGGGTCGGTCGTCGTCGACGCCGAACAGGTACCACAGCAACCCCACGATGGTGGTCAGGACCAGTACCAGCGGTAGGGCCCCACTGCCCCGCCACCAGGCGGCCAGACTGAGGAAGGCCACCGACGCCAGGCCCAGCAGGGCGGCGGGACGATAGCCCACCTTGCGCACCGAGACGAAGAACTCCGATGTGGCCAGCACCAGCAGGGGAATCACCAGGAACAGGGTGTAACCCGGACCCCGCGACAGCAGGGCCAGGAAGGCCCCCGCCAGTATCAGCCCGGTGGCCACCGCCACGGGGATGTTGCGACCCGGGGGTGGTCCGGCGGTCTCCTCCTCGTGGCCGTGGTGGGCTCCACCGCCGTTGCCGTCCTCGGGGCCGATCCGGATGACGGTCCGGGCCGCCGCCTCCTCGTCGGGCTGGTAGTCGTCCCAGTCCTGGACCCCCTCCCGCCAGGCCGGGGCCCCCGTGTCCAGGGAGGACCAGGCGTCCAGGTCGTCCTGGTCCCCACCGGAACCGGGGGCGGGTCCGTCCACGCCGGAGTCTCGCCGGTCGGACGCCGCCATGGTGGTGGCCTCCAATCCGATGGGACCCGTGGTCACCGCCGGTGCGGGGACGGTACCGCGGTCGCCGGCGACCGTCCCGTCCTGTAGTTCGTACTCGGCCACGACCTCGACGGCGGGGTCGAGCACCGGGATCACCCCGGTGTCCACCTCACCCTCGGGCTCGACCGGAGCCTGGGGCTGCGATGGGGTGCCGTCCTCGAGATCGGGCAGGGCGGCCAGACGCTCGAACACCGAGGCGTCGGGTGCCGGCGGCGCCCCCTCGCCGTCGTCCGCCCCGGTGTCGACGGGTTCGTCCTCCACTGGCTGCTCCTGCTGTTCGCCCACCCATACCACCTCGGGCTCGGGCCCCGGTTCAACCGCG
>JALSTE010000060.1 GCA_026983855.1 Acidimicrobiia bacterium | reverse complement strand
GCTGGGTGCTCTCGAACCACGGGAGCGAGCTGAGTTCGAGACCCATCTCGTGAGCTGCCCGGATTGCCGGAACGAGGTGACGGCCTTCGCTCCCATACCGGGGCTCCTGGCCAAGGTCGACCCGGCCGAGGTGGCCGAGGTACCTCTTCCCCAGCGGCTGGTCGTGGCGGCGACCGCCGAGGCGGTCGGCGAGATCCGTGACCTGCGTCGCAGCCGGAGACTCTGGCGGCTTACCGCGGCCGCGGCCGTCATGGCCCTGGTCCTCGTGGGGGGGACCTTCCTGGTCCGGCGCGGTGGCGGATCGGCGGGGACCACCTACGCGGTGAGCAGTGAGTTGGGGGTGACCGGCGAGATGACCCTCGTGCCGGTGGGTGGGGACTCGGCCGTGGCGGTGACGCTCGACGGCCTGCCCGAGAGGGACGCCTACACCCTGTGGGCGGTGCGACCCGATGGCACCACCGTGGAGGTGTTCACCTGGTCCGGTGACGACCACGCTGAGTTCGCCCGAACGGTGGACCTGGCCCCCGGGGACGTCGACCACCTGGCGGTGACCTCGGCTGAGTCCAAGGCGGATCTTCTGGCCACTGGCTCCTGAATGGGGGTTCCCGTCGATCAGGTGCCCAGATAGTCGTCGCCGTACAGTTCGGCGAAGGTGTTCATGATCTCCGTGAAGGGGAGGTCGTCGTAGCTGCCACGGTTGGTCACATACTCCATGTGGCGGTTCCCCGCCTGGTCGAATTCGTGCAGCAGGGCATCCTCGACCCCGTCGAATTCGAGAGGTCGGGTACCGAACTTCTCGCACATCTCGATGTTGAAGGCCGACGAGGCCTTGATCCAGCGGTCGTCCAGGTGGAACTCGACGTATCCGTGCCAGGCGAACAACTCCGATTTCATCTGGGCCCGGAGCCGTTCGGACTGGAGGTGGTTCTTGACATCGGCGAAGCCCAGTCTGGTCGGGACACCCGCCGCCCGGCCCAGGGCGGCCAGGAGGACCGACTTGGAGATGCAGTAGCCGCGGTCGAGGCCGAGCATGTGCCCGGCCCGGTAGTCGGCCACGTCGTGGCTGACGTTGAACGGGTCGTAGCGGTAGGCGTCGCGCACCCAGTAGAAGAGTCTGACCGCCCGGTCCCGTGGATCGTCGAGGCCGGTGCACAACTCCGCCGCCTTGGCGACGATGCCCGGATCGGTGCTGTCGATGGTGGTGGTGGGGGTCAGGGCCAGGGAGGGATCGGCCTGGGAGGGGGCGATGTGGGGCGGCATGGTGAGATTGTGACCCGCCGCGGGACGGCGGGCCAGTCGAGGGCCGTGGGTCCCTCCCGGACGCTCAGACGATGTGACTTGTGCCACTTGGGCGCCGCTAGGGCCTTTTGGCCCTAAGAAATTCCTGACTGACGTTCTATCTTTCACACATCATGCAACCAGATTCGGGTCCGTGCCAGCGGCCGGGCTGATGTGACCAGGGGGGTTCCCGTGAGTGATTTCCTGAATGCCTATTCGATTCAGCGTTGGTTGGAGTTGTGTCCGCAGGGGTACCTGGAGGACACCGTGTTCGGCCACGGGGCGGCCGAACACGAGCCTGATCCCCTCATCGAGGACGAGACCCTGAGGGAGGAGGCGATCCGGTCAACGGTGCAGTTGGTGGTGGGAGAGCGGGCCGCCCTGGCCGCCTCCTCGGGGCTGGTCAACGCCGCTCCGGACTACCCCTCCAAGAGGTTTCTGGCCACCCAGACCCTCGACGAGGCCCGCCATGTGGAGATCTTCACCCAGCGCCTCTACGACCTGGGGGTGAAGAAGGATGATCTGGAGAGCACGATTGATCACTTCGCCAACCCCAATCTGGTGAAGTTCGCCGAGGTGCTCCTGGAGAAGGTCGACAACAAGGATTTCGTGGCCGGAGTGGTGGGCCAGAACATCGTGCTGGAGGGTATGGCGTTCACCGTTTTCGAGATGATGGAGGCCGGCAATCGCCAGGCCAACCCGAAGTTCGCCCACACCCTGTCGGGCACCATCGCCGATGAACGTCGTCACGTGGGCTTCGGTGAGAACCGGATCGGTTCGCTCATACGCCAGTACCCGGAGAAGAAGCCCGAGATCGAACAGATGCAGAAGGACATGGCGTACCACATGCTGAACACCTTCTCCTCGTCATTCCGGCAGGGCAGTGCCGCCATGGACGCCGCCCGGGAGATGGCCCCCGCCGGGGACGGCGACGGTACCGAGTGGCAGGGCGTCAACATGGCCGAGGCCGGCCCCGAGGAACTGCAGGGGGCACTGGAGAAGACGGTCATCAACGAGTTCAAGACCCGCCTGGCCCGCATCGGCCTGGAGTACCAGGCCCCGGTGATGAGTTGAGCGGGCGATGAGCCCCTCCGCCGGGGGTGGGAGCGACCCCGACGACTTCGATCCCCACGACCTGGAACCGGGAGACTTCCGCGACGAGGTGTACTCCTTCGAGTTCTGGTTCCAGGCCGTGGACGGATACCTCGCCGAGCGGCCCTACGGTCACCGGGTGGGCATCTCCGAGCCAGCTCTGGACCCGGTCCGACGCGAGGCCCTGATCACCACCCTGTGCAACTACTGCGTGGGGGAGACGGCGGCCCTCGAGGGCGCCAGCGGCATGGTCGAGTTCGCCCCAAATCGTCACGCCAAGATTTTCCTGGCGACCCAGGTGGCGGACGAGGCCCGCCACCTGGAGGTGTTTCTGCGCCGTCTGATCGATCTCGGTGTGGAGGATCCCGAGGCCGAGATTGCGTCGCGTGCCAATCCCAGCCTGCTGAGATTCAAGGAGCGGCTCCTGGAATTCGTGGCCGGTAGGGACTGGGACGCAGCCGTTTTCGCCCAGAACGTGGTTCTGGAGACCATGGAGAACACCGCATTCCGGGCCCATGAGACCACCGCCGACCCGATCACGGCCGAGATCCTCGACGGGGTCATAAAGGACGAGCGGCGCCATCTCGGCTTCGGCGAGAACGATCTCGGGGCTCGACTGATGCGGGATCCCGGGGTCAGAACCCGCTTGACGGAGATTCGGGCCGAGTTGGATCCCCTCGTCCTGGGGACCTTCGAGGCGGCCATGGGTGACCTGGGGGCCGAAGCCGACCGTCGTACGGCCCTGGGGCGTGACTACCTGACCGCCATAGAGAGGCTGGGGCTGGCTTGACCGACGACACGATCACCGATGCCGCCGACGAGAGCCCCCGCCGGCGTTTCGAACTCGAGGAGACCGGTTTCAACGAGGTGCCCAAGAAGTGGCGGAAGTTCTACCGCTACTGGGAGGGCCCCGACGACGAGCTGGGACCCAACGAGATCGTCTGCCCGGTGTGCAAGGTGGTGATCAGGTCGCGCCGGGAACTTCGGCCCGGCGATCGTCTCTACTGCATGCCATGCATGTCGCGTCTGGTGGTGGTCATGGGCCCGGACGGCAGATTGGACACCGAGGTCGTCTACTGAGGTCTCATCCGAGATCAGGACCCTCCACCTCATCCCTTTTCTGACCTGGTGGGTCTCTGTGGGCGTCCTCCGAGGTCATAGATCGGGGTCAGGTGGCGTTTTCTGACCTGGTGGGTCTCTGTGGGTGTCCTACGGGGTCATAGATCGGGGTTGGGTGGCGTTTTCTGACCTGGTGGGTCTCTGTGGGCGTCCTACGGGGTCATAGATCGGAAATGTCCCATCCCGGTGGTGTTATTCGGGGATGGGGAATCTGGATGACATGGTGCGTTTGGCCGGGACCCAAACGGGGTTGATCGCCACGGGGCAACTTCGGGAGCTGGGGATCAGCAAGGGTCGTCAGCATGGGCTGGTCTCAATCGGTGTGCTGGAGCCGATGAGAAGGGGGGTGTTGCGTTGGGTGGGTTCACCCAGGTGCTGGGCCCAGGATCTCATGGCGGCCATTCTGACCCCGGGGGAGAGAGTGGTGGCCAGTCATCGCTCCGCCCTCCGCCTGTGGGGGCTGAGAACCAGGTTTGACGGACTCGAGGTCACGGTGCGGTATCCGGCGAACCGCCACATCGAAGGGGTGAAGGTTCACCGCTCGGTAGATCTGGAGGCCCGAGACGTGATTCTGCACAGGGGCATTCCGGTCACGAACGTGGCTCGGACGCTCTGCGACGCGGGCCTGATCTTCCCGTCCCACGAGGTCGCCCGGATGGTCGATCACGCGGTCGGCAGCGGTCTGACCACGCCGCGGGACCTGCTCGCGTTCCGTGAGCGGGTTGGTGAACACGGACGCAACGGGGTGGTGAAGCTGGATGAAGCGGTCGAGTACCTGCCCGAGGGCGCCACGGTCGCCGATTCGGGTCCGGAGATCGGTCTGCTCCGGCTGCTGCTCCGAGCCGGTCTGCCCGAGCCGGAACTGCAGTACTGGGTCAGAGCGAACGGGCGTGACTATCGCCTCGACCTGGCCTATCCGGAGTGTCGCCTGGGCCTGGAGTACGACGGGATGGCCGCACACACGGGGGCTGACGCCTTCGTTTCCGATCGTCGGAGACAGAACGACCTGCTGGATGCCGGGTGGGTCCTCCGCCGCTACACGGCGCGGGACCTCAGAGATCGCCCCGAGGCGACCGTGGCCGGGATTCGCCGGCATCTCGTCAACGCCGGCGTGATCGCCCAGGGGAATTGATCGGGCGCCGACCCGGGGTTTGGGGTTTTCTGACCTGGTGGGTCGCTGTGGGTGTCCTCCGAGGTCATAGATCGGGGATTCGGGGGTTTTCTGACCTGGTGGGTCGCTGTGGGCGTCTGTTGAGTCGCGGGACATGGGTGACAGTTTTTGTCGCGGAGCATGGGTGACACCTACCGGGGCTGTGACCAGGATCGGTCATGGCCGGAAAGGTGACATCTGTGAGCGTGAAATCTGCTGCGGCT
>JALSTE010000059.1 GCA_026983855.1 Acidimicrobiia bacterium | reverse complement strand
GGCCCGGCGGTCCAGCTCTGCGGCCACCCTCTCCCGGGCCGCCTCCACGTAGGCCGGTTCGGTGTCGAAGCCGATGTAGCTGCGTTCCCGGCGAATGGCGGCGATGGCCGTGGTGCCCGAACCCATGAACGGGTCCATGACCAGATCGCCGACATAGGTGTAGAGGTCGATGAGCCTCTGGGGCAGCTCTATGGGGAAGGGGGCGGGGTGACCGACCCGGGTGGCGCTCTCGGGCTGGATGGTCCACAGATCGGTGGTGAACTCGGTGAAGTCCTCACTGAACAGGGAGGCCTCCGAGGGGAGCTCGTGCTGGGCCCGCTCCCGCCTCTTCACCGCCCGGTCGAACCGGCCACGGCTGGCGACCACGACCCTCTCGGTGACGTCACGCAGGACCGGGTTGGCCGGGCTCTTGAACGAACCCCAGGCGCAGGACCCGCCGAGACGGTCCCCCTTCAGCCAGATGATCTCACCCCGCAGCAGCAGGCCCAGGCGCTGGAGGATGTCGATCACGTCGGCGGAGAGGGACCGGTAGGGTTTGCGCCCCAGGTTGGCCACGTTCACCGCCATGCGGCCCCCGGGCTCCAACTTGGCGGCGCAGGCCTCGAACACCGCCTCCAGGCCCTCCAGGTACTCCCCGTAGGACTCCGGCACGTGGCCCCGGGAGACGTCCTCCTCGTACTGCTTCCCGGCGAAGTACGGGGGTGAGGTGACCACCAGGGCCACGGAGTTGTCGGCCACGACATCGTCCCCCGACAGCAGGTCCACCGCGTCGCCCACCAGGATCTCGTCCCGGCGGATCGGCTGGTTGATGCGGTCGTCGGTGGAGACCACCGGGGGGACGAACCGCCCGTAGAAGGCCCGGGAGTCGTGGCTCTCCCGCCGGGACACGCCGAAGGCCGAGGTGGCGGTGCCGGTACGCCGTTTCCCGGCGGTCGCTTCCTCAGTCAACGGTCGGGTCCCTCCACGGAACCGAGTGTACGGGAGGCCGGGTCACCCAGCGTGGCCGGCGTGATCCCAGAATCTCTCGGCCACACCCAGCCACAGCCCGGTGGTGAGGGCCAGGGAGTCCACGTCTATGCGCTCGTCGTGACCGTGGAAGCGGCTGGCGAAGTGCTCATAGGTGCAGCGGCGGCTGAACAGGCCCGCCCCGTAGGCGACCGCACCGTGGGCCCGGTAGAAGCGGGCGTCGGTGCCTCCGGTCGTCATGGTGGGGAGGAGCCGCACCCCCCGGTAGGCCTCACCGGCCAGTTCGACCAGGGTGTCCCACATCGGTGTCCCCACCGGCGAGGCGCTGTGGCGATCGTCGTGGATGGCGGTGACGGTGACCTCGCCGGCCAGGTCGCCCAGGGCCCGGCGCAGGTGGGCGTCGATCTCCTCGGGCCCATCGCCGGGAACGGTGCGGATGTCGACCTCGAGCACCACCCGGTCGGGGATCACGTTGGTCTTGATGCCCCCCGAGATCAGGTTCGGGGAGAAGGTGGTGTGGGTGCAGGCGTGAAGCCTCTTGGCCGTGGAGGCGTCCTCGATGAGGTCCAGCCCCTCCCACACCCGGGCCGGATCGACCAGGGCCTCCCTGATCTCGGGGTCCAGGTCCATGGAGCCGACCTGGGCCCGCCACATCTCGTTCACGTGGGCCGCCGGACGGTAGTCGGCCAGCCGCCGGACCACCTCGGCCGCCTTGAGGACCGCGTTGTCGGCCCGGTACGGCATGGAGCCGTGGCCCGGGGTGCCGCGGATCTCCAGCCGACGCCAGGCCAGACCCTTCTCGGCCACCGTGAGCGTGAGGTGGGGGGGTTCGGAGGCCCCGATCGGCAGCCCACCGGACTCGGTGAGGACGTAGTCGGCGGCGATGGCCTCGTACTCGTGCTCGGAGAACCAGCCCGCCCCCCGACGACCCCCCGCCTCCTCATCGGCCACGGCGAAGTAGATCAGGTCCCCCCGGGGACGGAAACCGGTGCGGACCAGGTGCCGGAACGCCACCGCCATCGACGAGGTGAGGTTCAGCATGTCGACCGCCCCCCGGCCCCACACCTCGCCGTCGACCAGCTCGGCCCCGAAGGGATCGCGGGACCAGCCCTCCGGTGAGACCGGCACCACGTCGGTGTGGCCCATCCAGCACACCCTGGGGGCGGTGGGATCGGTTCCCTCGATACGGGCCACCAGGGAGGCCCGGCCCGGGAACGGCTCCCAGGTCCGGACCTCCACCCCGGGCCCCTCCAGGAACCCGGTCAGCAGATCGCAATTGCGCACCTCATGGCCCGATTCGGGGGTGCCGTCGTTGACACACTCGTTGCGGATCATGTGCCGGAGGAGATCCACCGTCTCCTCGGCCAGACGGTCCGGGAGGTCGACCGGCCCGCTCACGAAACCCCCTCGGGGACGTCGTGGAGCACCATGCGCACCCTCTTGTTGCCCTTTCCCTTGGACTGGGTCTTGGTGATCTCGAATCTCCCCACCTCACCGGTGCGGGACACGTGGGTCCCCCCGTCGGCCTGCTTGTCGAGGCCCACGATGTCGACCACCCTGATCACCTTCACGAACTCGGGGATGAGGTTCACCTTGGTGCGGATGAGGTCCTCGTCGGCCAGGGCCGTGTCCCGGTCCAGGAAGGAGATCTCTATCGGACGGTCGGCGGCGATCTCGGCGTTGACCAGCTCGGTCACCCTCTGGGCGAATCCCTCGGGCAGGGGATCGAACTCGAAGTCCATCCGGGCGGCCAGGGGCTCCATGTTCCCGCCGGTCACGGCCCGGCCCCATTCGTTCCAGATCACCCCGCACAGGATGTGGAGGGCGGTGTGGGTCCTCATGAGACGGTGCCGACGGTCCCAGTCCAGCTCACCGTGGACCCCGGTGCCCACCTCGGGTGTCCCGCCCTCGGCCACGTCGATGTGGTGCCAGGCCACCGTGCCCTCCTTGCGGACGTCGGTCACCGCCACCGTGGTACCCCCGAACGTCAGGGTGCCCTCGTCGTGGGGCTGGCCTCCCCCCGTGGGGTAGAACACCGTTCGGTCCAGGGCCACCGCCCCCTCCCGGCGGTCCACGACCGTGGCGTCCATCGACCTCAACTGGGCGTCGTTCAGGTAGAGCAGTTCGGTTTCCAATGGGCCTCCTGGTCGAGTGGCCGACGTCCCGGCGACCCTATCCTCCCAGGACCTGGGCCGGGTCACGCAGGATGGGACCGAATCCCGCCTCGAACCTGGAGCTGTCCAGGTGGAGATGACGGGGCCGCACCGGGCCCCCGGGTGGGGGCTCGGGGGTGGGGCCGCCCCTGAGGACCCCCGGGTCCCCGCCCAGGGACCGGGCCAGGCCGCGGGCCAGTTCGAGACGGCTGATGGCCCGGGGTCCGGCCACGTGCCAGATCCCACGGGCGTCCCCGGCGACGAGGGCCAGGAGGGCCCGGGCCAGATCGGCCACGTACACCGGACAGCGAATCTCGTCGGTGTGGAACGTCACCGAGGAGGGGTCCTCCAGAGCCGTGACCACCAGGCGCTCCTGAGGTCCCCGGTGATCGGGACCGCCGTAGATCAAGGACGTCCGGGCGATGATCGCCCCGGGATGGGCGGCGAGCACCTCCTCCTCGGCCCGGAGCTTCAGCCGGCCGTACCCACTCACCGGGGCGGTTGGGTGGCCCTCGGCCAGCGGGACCCTGTCCCGACCCGAGAAGACCACGTCGGAGGAGACGTGCAGCAGGGCGGCGTCGACCGTCACCGCCGCCCGGGCGACGTGCCCCGCCGCCTCCACGGTGTCGAGGTGGGCCCGGGGGCCGCCGGTCCGGTAGGCGGTGTGGATCACCACCTCGGGCCTCAGCGCCACCATCATCCGCTCCACGGCCCCGGCGTCGGCCAGGTCCACACACACCCATTGGGCGGCCACCGCCGGGGAGGGTGGGGTGACCCGGTGGGTGGCGAACACCTCGTCGTGGCGGGAAACGGCCCGGGCCGCCACCTCCGACCCGAGAAAACCGGATCCTCCGGTGACCAGGACCCTCACGGCGGGGGAGGCCGGACCCAGCCGGCATCGTCATCGAACGTCCTGACCACCCGGGCCGGCACTCCGGCCACCACCGAGTGGTCGGGGATGTCCCCCCTCACCACGGAGTTGGCGGCCACGACCACGTGCCGCCCTATGCGGGCCCCGGGGAGGATCACCGCCCCCGAGCCGATCCACGTCCCCTCACCGATGCTGACCGGCGCCTCCACCGGGTCCTGGACCCCGATCCAGCGATCGACGTCCTCATAGACGTGATTCTGGTCGGTCACATACACGTTGGTGCCGGTGAACACCCCGTCTCCGATGTCGATGGAGAAGTGACCCACGATCGAGTTGCCCCGGCCGATCAGGCAGTGGTCGCCGATCCTGATCACCGGATCGGTGACCATGGCCTGACCCGGGATCATGCCCGCGGTCAGGGTGACGTGGTCGGCCAGCAGGGTGCGGGACCCGATGTGGATGTAGCGCTCCCCGTACACCACACCGGTGGGGAATCCGACGATCGAACCCACACCGAAATGGCCGAAGCGACGGGCCCGCCGGTCCCCGTGGTGTATGCGCCCCCAACGGCCGATCAGGTCGTGTCCCCCGTTGAGGGCCTCCGACACCAGACGCCTGACTCTCGAACCGGGGTCGTCGATCATCGCCGCAGGGTAACCGGACCGCGGGGTGGCAGGAGTAGCGGCCCAACCGAACCGGGATCGTCGATCATCGCCGTAGGCCAACCGAACCGGGGGCTAGCCGGTGTAACGGGCCAGGACCTCGGTCGCCGCCTCCCGCCCGACCCCGGCCAACTCGGGGGGCGAGACCACCCGGGCCCCGGAACCGAGGCGCAGCAGCAACCTCCCCAGGAACACCCTCCCGGTGATCCCCATC
>JALSTE010000058.1 GCA_026983855.1 Acidimicrobiia bacterium | reverse complement strand
GGGCCAGTCCCTTCCCGGCCCGGATGTACCAGGGAACACCGGCCCAGCGCCATGAGTCGATTCCGGCCCGCACGGCCACGAAGGTCTCGGTGTCGGATTCGGGGGCCACGCCCTGCTCGTCGAGGTAGCCCAGGTACTGGCCCCGGACCAGGTCCCGATCGGAGAACGGTGCCATGGCCTTGAGGACCTTCACCCTCTCGTCCCTGAGGGCGTCGGCGTCCTCGGAGACCGGAGGTTCCATCGCCATGAGGGCGATGATCTGCAGCAGGTGATTCTGGACCACGTCCCGCAGGGCCCCGACCCGGTCGTAGAAGCGACCCCTTCCCTCGATACCGAAGGATTCGGCCATGGTGATCTGGACGTTGTCGATGTAGTGGCGGTTCCAGATCGGTTCCAGCATGGAGTTGGCGAAGCGGAAGATCATCAGGTTCTGCACCGGACCCTTGCCCAGGAAGTGGTCGATGCGGAAGATCGCCTCCTCGGGGAAGTGGCGGTGGAGGATGGTGTTGAGCTCCCGGGCCGAGGCCAGATCGCGACCGAACGGCTTCTCCAGCACGACCCGGGCGTTGCGATCCAACCCGACGGAGGCCATGCCCTCGACCACATCGTCGAACAGGGACGGGGGGATGGCCAGATAGGCGACGGGGAGTCGGACCTCGCCGACGGCGGCGGCCAGTCGGGTGAAGGTGTCGTGGCGGCGGTAGTCGCCCGACACGTAGGACACCCGGGCGGCCAGACGGTCGAAGACCTTTTCGTCCACGTCGATGCCGTGCTCGACGAGGGAGGTGTGCATCCGGGCCCGGAGCTGATCGGTGGTCCAGTCCGAGGAGGCGACACCGATGATCGGTAGATCGACCCGCTCCTTGGCGAACAGGTGGTAGAGCGAGGGGAACAGCTTCTTGCGGGCCAGGTCGCCGGTGATCCCGAACAGGATCAGGGTGTCGGCTTCCCCCCGGGGGGCCCTGGGGTTGGTGGGGGCCACTACTCGGCCTTCTTCTCGTGATGTCCGCCGAACTGCCTGCGCATGGCCGAGAGGACCTTGTCGGCGTAGACCGCCCGGCCCCGGGAGGAGAACCGTTCGAAAAGGGCCGAGGTCAGTACCGGTGCGGGGACACCCTCGTCCACGGCGGCGTGCACCGTCCAGCGACCCTCACCGGAGTCGGAGACCCGGCCGCTGAACTGCTCCAGGTCCGGGTCCTCGACCAGGGCGGCTGCGGTCAGGTCCAGCAACCACGAGCCGATGACGCTGCCCCTCCTCCAGACCTCGGCGATCTCGGGCAGGTTCATCTCGTAGCGGTAGTACCGGGGGTCCCGCAGAGGTGTCGTCTCGGCGTCGTGCACCTGGTCCTCCCGGCCCACACCGGCCTGCTCGAGGATGCCCAGACCCTCGGCGTAGGCGGCCATGACCCCATACTCGATTCCGTTGTGGACCATCTTCACGAAGTGCCCCGCTCCCGGGGGACCGCAGTGCAGGTAGCCCTTCTCCGCCGGAGCCGGCTCACCCTCCCGTCCGGGTGTCCGGGGGGCGCCGGAGACACCCGGCGCCAGGGCCTCGAAGATCGGGTCGAGGCGGGCGACGGGTTCCGCGTCGCCCCCGATCATCAGGCAGTACCCCCGCTCCAGGCCGAAGACCCCACCGCTGGTGCCGATGTCGAGGTAGTGGACACCTCTGGCGGCCAGCTCGGCGTGGCGGTCGACATCGTCCCGGTAGTAGGTGTTTCCACCGTCGATCACCGTGTCGCCGGGATCCATGTGGTCGGCGACCTCGGCGACGGCGGAGCCGGCGTAGGCGGCGGGGACCATGACCCACACGGCCCGCGGGGCCGACAGGCGGGCCACCAGGTCGCCGGGTGATCCGGCGGGAAGGGCACCCTCCCCGGCCAGGGTCTGGACGGCGTGGGGGTTGACGTCGTAGACGACGCACTCGTGGCCGGCGGCCATCAGCCTCCTGACCAGGTTGGCTCCCATGCGGCCCAGGCCGATCATTCCGAGTTGCATTGCGTCTCCTCCGTCTGCCCCTATCGTGGCTCACCGTCACAACCCCGGCGCGGCAATCCATAGTCCCGGCCGGGGTTGTGCCCCTCCCATCGGATTCGACGGCCATTTCCGCGACATTGGTGGAAGAGGGCGGACCGGGCCCGGGTTACCGGTGTGCGCGCCAGTCGACGCGCTGTTCTGAGAGGGGACATAAATGCCATCTGTTCTTGCCGCGACCCTGGCCGGGAACTACTCCGCCGGATCAGCCATCATCGCCGGGATCATCGGTGCCCTGGCGATGCTGATGGTGATCTACGGCGGTCTGGCCATGGGCATGACCAGGATGAACCTGTTGAAGACCCTGGGGACCATGGTCATGCCCGGCGCCCCGGACAACACCGCCTACGGGATCGGACTGATGATGCACCTGATGATGGGTGCCGTGTTCGGGTTGGTCCACGCCGGGATCCTCCACGCCTTCGACGCCACTTCGGTGGGGGCCGGTCTCGGCCTGGGGATCCTGATCGGACTGGTGCACGGGGCGATCGTCACCGGAGTCATGCCGATGATGCTGACGATGGGTCACCCATTGGTGAAGAACGGCACCATGGACCAGCCCGGCACCATGATGACCGGTTACGGCCAGATGACCCCGATGGGGATGGTCATGGCCCACGTCGTGTTCGGTCTGGTCACCGGGGCGATCTACGTGGCCCTCGTCATCTGAGAGCGCCCAGCAGGAGTTCGACTGCGTCCTCGAGGGTGGGCCCGGGGACGTCGACGAGGTCGGCCAGACGGTCGTAGGTTTCGGCGGCGGCCGAGGCGAAACCCCCGGGGAGTCCGGCGTCGGAGAGAGCCGTAGCTATCTCCCGCAATTCCCCGCCGAAACGCCACGCCTTCGGGCCGATGGCGGCGACGGTGGCCCTGGACCTGGCCGGCAGATCGGGCATGGAGAGTGTCCACTCGGCCGTGAGTTCCTCCGAGACCCCCTCGGCCGCGGCCAGGGCGTTGATCACGGTGAGGAGGGCGGCGGTGCCCTTGGTCCAGGCGGCGAAGCAGACCTTCACCGCCGAGGCCGCACCGGTGCCTCCCCCGACGACGTGGACCTCGAAGGATCCGTGGGCGAACCGGGCGGCCGTCTCCCCGACCACGCCCTGGTCGTCACCGGACAGGTAGAGGGCGGCCCGGCGCTCGGGTGTGGGGGGCAGTCCGACGATCCCGCCGTCCACGAACCGTTCGAAACGGGTGGCGATACGGCGGGCGGTGGCGGGGGCGATGGCGTTGGCGTCGAGGTAGGTGCCGGTGTACCCGGTGGCGGACACTCGTTGGGCCACCTCCTCGGCCGCTCCCGGGGGGCAGACCGAAACGATCATCGTCGAGCGGTCGCAGAGGGTCCGCAGGTCGGGGACCTCGGTGAAACCCGCCTCGAGGGCCCGACTCCGGGTGGCCGGGGAGCGTCCCTCCGAGGCCCACAGCACCTCTCCGTCGACGGCTTCACCGACGGCGGTCCCCATGATTCCCGGATGCAGCAGTCCCGTCACCATCTCCCCACCCTACGCACCTCCCCGTCCCGTTTGACGGGGGACTCGTGTGGGGGCCCGGGGTCCCCCGGATCGGGGGGTCAGGAGAAGGGGATCACGGCCACGGGGCAGTCGGCGAGCAGGGGGGTGTGGCTGGTGATGGAACCACTCAGGAAGTCACCGAGGGGACCATGGTGATGGGATCCCACCACCAGGAGGTCGGCCCCCCGGGAGGCGTCGGTCAGTTCGGTCAGGGCCGAGCCGGCCCGGGCCTCCGAGGTGAGTTCCACGGTCACCTCGCGTTCCGAGCGGATCTCGGCCAGGACCTCCTCGAATCTCTGGCGGGCGGCCTGCTTCACCGCCACCATGTCGACGGGGTAGTAGGTGTCGATCCAGGCCAGGGGCTCGACGACGTGTACGGCCACCACCGGGAGGCCCCGGGGCTCGGCCACGTCGAGGGCCCAGTTCAGTAGACGGATGGCGGAATCGGGCTTCTCGCAGCCGACGACGACACGGGACGCCATGGGTGCGACCCTCGTGGCCTCCCCGGCGATGATCACCGGTCGGTTGCTGCGGTGAAGGAGTTTCGACGCCGTTCCCCCCAGGTGGTGGCGCGACCACCTGGTCTGACCCTGGTAGCCGACCACGATGGCATCGGCGTCCTCGTCGTCGGCCACCCTTATGAGGGCGTCGGCGGCGGGAGCCTCCACGACCCGACCATCGACCGTCGCCGCGGTTCCCCGGGCCGGCTGCACCCATTCCGAACGGACCAGGTCCTCCAGCTCGGCCAGCCAGGGGGTGGTGTCGAAAGGCACGGCCATGAGGGCCCACTCGGCGTTCACCGAGTACCCGTGGACGGCGTGGATGTGCTGGTCGGGAGAGGTCATCTGGGCGGCGATCCACCCCAGGGCCCGGCCGGAGGCCGGTGATCCGTCCACCCCCACTACAACTGACTGCAAACCCATTTCGAACCCCGATCTGTCGTGGTGGTCACCCCTCGGAGGAGGGCTCTCCGCCCACCTCCAGCATGCCCCGTCCGGAGCCCCGGATCTGGGGCCGAGAGTCCCTTTGTGGTCGGTCCCCGGGTTGGGCCCGTTCAGTGGACCATCTTGTCGTGGCCCTCCCAGTAGGGCGCCCTCAGCTCACGCTTCAGTATCTTGCCGGGCCCCGATTTGGGAAGGGGTTCGGACTGGAAACTGATGCTGCGGGGGACCTTGTAGCCGGCGATCAGCTCCCGGCAATGTGCGATGATCTCCTCGGCGTCCACCTCGCCGCGGGGGACGATCACCGCGTGGACCATCTCCCCCCAGGTGTCGTGGGGGATACCGAAGACCGTGGCCTCCAGGACCATCGGGTGCTTGAACAGGGCCTCCTCCACCT
>JALSTE010000057.1 GCA_026983855.1 Acidimicrobiia bacterium | reverse complement strand
TGATTGGACCCCAGCTCGGCTACTTCTACCCCGAGATCGTGCAGCAGATCCATCTCCGCGGCCCCGGTATCGAGGCCCAGGGGGTGGGTGTCCCCGGAATGGCCATGTACCTGCTGATCGGGCGCACCCCCGACTACGCCTGGAGCCTCACCTCGGCCACCCACGACGTGAGGGACGTTTACGCCGAGATCCTGTGCAACCCCGACGGTTCCCCACCCACCCGGGGCTCGGATCACTACGAATTCGACGGGGAGTGCGTGCCCTTCGAGATGTTCGACGCCGGCAACCTGGGGGGAACCGAGATCGTCTACCCCACCACCGTGCACGGTCCGGTGGTGGGAACCGCCCTGTCGGAGGGGCGGCCGGTGGCCCTGAGCCGCCGTCGTTCCACCTTCGGGAGGGACGGTCTGAACCTGGCCGCCCTCAAGGGAATGACCGACGGCGAGGCCGACACCCCCGAGGCGTTCTGGGACATCGCCAACCGGTTCGGGTTCACCTTCAACTGGGGATACGCCTCCCGGGAGGCCATCGCCTACTTCTCCTCGGGTTACCTGCCCGAGCGGGCCCCGGGTCTGGACCGCCGTCTGCCCACCCTCGGCACCGGGGACTACGAGTGGCGGGGGTTCCTGGACCGTGACCACCACCCCCACGCCGAGGCACCTGCGTCGGGGCGGCTGTTGAACTGGAACAACCAGTCGGCTCCGGGGTTCATGCACGGCGACGACAACCCCTACGGTTCGGTGCACCGGGTGGAGCTGTTCGACGGTTTCCCCGACCGGGTGGATCTGGCCGGGGTGGTGGGGATCATGAACCGTTCGGCCACCGAGAGCACCAGCTCACCCATGTGGGAGGTGGTGGTGAGGGTGCTGAGGGGTGGGCCCGCACCCAGCCCCCTGGCCGGGGAGGCTCTCGACGTGCTGGACGCCTGGGTGAGGAACGACGCCCCCATTCTGGACGTCGACGAGGACGGGGAGAACGACGACCCCGGGGCCCTGCTGGCCCAGCGGCTGTTCGATCCGGTGCGCCGGGCCGTGCTCGGCCCCGTGTTCGGGGACCTGGTCGACGAGCTCCGGGGCGTGTCCCCCGAGAGCCTCATCGACAAGGACCTGCGGACGGTCATGGGTGAGGAGGTCCGGGGCCCCTACAACCTCGGCTACTGCGGCCTGGGTTCACTCCCGGAGTGCCGTGCCTCGCTGTGGGCGGCGGTGGACGAGGTGGCCCGGGGGCTGGCCGACGAGTTCGGCCCCGATCCCGCCGCCTGGCTGGGCCAGGCCCGGACCCTGGGCTTCGTTCCGGGTCTGATACCCGACACCTTCCGGGCCACCAACCGCCCCACGTTCCAGCAGGTCCTGGAGTTCGGCGCCGGCTGATTCCCAAACCACGGTCGTCGGGGACCATTGGGGGCAAGGTTGTCGGCTCGGTGGGGGTTGATCCCCGGCGACCCTCGGTGGACGGTCAGCGGGAGGCCGATCCCAGACCCTCCAGCACCCGTGAGGGGGTGAGCGGGAAACGGTCGAACCACACCCCGGTGGCGTCGTGCACGGCGGCGATCACCGCCGGGGCGTAGGTGATCATGGGCATCTCGGCCATACCCCGCGCCCCCCAGGGACCCAGGGGGTCGGCCAGTTCCAGGACCACGCTGTCGACCCGTTCGGGGACGTCACCGATGCCGGGGATCAGGTAGCCGCTGAGGCGGGGATTGAGGATGTGGCCGTTCTCCACCACCAGGTTCTCGCTGAGCACGTAGCCCTGGGCCTGGGCCACCCCACCCTGTATCTGACCCTCCACCAGGGCCCGGTTGATGGCCCGGCCCACGTCGTGGGCGCTGACCACCCGGTCGACGGTGATGTGGCCGGTCTCCACGTCGACGGACACCTCCACCGCCTGGGCCACATAGCCGTAGGTGAAGTTCGGCATACCCTCCCCGGTCTCGGGGTCCAGGGTCGTGGTGGGAGGGGGGACGAAGCGGAAGTGGCCGATGGCGGGACGCTCCCCCTCCAGCCAGGACTTGTGGGCCTCCTCGGCCGCCCCCAGGATCGAGTTGCCCGACATCCAGGTCAGGCGGGACGCCGAGGCGGACCCGCTGTCACCGGAGGTGGCGGTGTCGGAGAAGTGCCCCTCGACCATCTCCACCGGTACACCCACCGCGTCGGCGGCCATCTGCAGGTCCACGGTGTGGGCCCCCTGGCCCACCTCGGCCCCGGCGTGGAAGAGCTCCACCCGCTCGATGCGGTCGTCGCCGTGGAGGCGGATCTCGGCCTCGCACCGTTCGGGGAAGCCGAAGGAGAACCCGACGTTCTTGAAGGCGGCGGCGAACCCCCGGCCCCGCCTCACCGCCGAGGGTTCGGGCGGCAGGGTGGGGAAGGGGCTGAACGGACCGCCGGGGGCCTCGGGATCCAGGGGCCGGTCCATTCCGGCCTCCGCGGCGCAGGCCTCGATCACCTCGGGGAGGGTGACCCCGGGCGGCATGGGGGTCTGGGTGATCCCGATGCTGCCCTCCCTGAGGGTGTTGCGGCGGCGGATCTCCACCGGATCCATGCCCAGGGCCGCGGCCAGCTTGTTCATCTGGGTCTCGGCCACGAACGCCCCCTGGGGCCCACCGAAGCCGCGGAACGCCCCCCCGGGGGTGGAGTTGGTGTACACGGCGTGGCTGTCGATGCGGGCGTTGGGCACCTCGTAGGCCCCGGCCACGGCCAGGTGGCAGTTACCCAGGACCTTGTTGGAGGTGTAGTTGTAGGCCCCGGCGTCGAGATGGACATCGGCCTCGACGGCGGTGATCCTGCCCTCGCTGGTGGCCCCCAGGCGGGCCCGGATGACCCCCCGATGTCTCTTGTGGTGACCCACGATGGACTCCTCCCGGGACCAGCGGGAGGCCACCGGACGGGTCTCGCCCCGCTGGTGGAGCCGCCAGGCGGCCAGGGCCAGAACGATCTGGAGGCTCATGTCCTCCCGGCCCCCGAAGGCCCCGCCGATCTCGGGGTAGATCACCCGGACCCGGTCGGGGGGCAGATCCAGGGCGTGGGCGATCTGCTCCCGGTCCTCGTGGGCCCACTGACCCGGCACCTTCACCGTGACCCGCCCCTCGGGATCCACGTAGGCCATCCCGGCCTCGGGCTGGAGGTAGGCGTGCTCCTGGTGGGGTAGGTGGTAGGTGCCCTCCACCACCACGTCGGCCCGGGCCCAACCCTCGGCCATGTCCCCCTTGCGGATGCGCAGGCCGTAGTAGGAGTTGGAGCCCGCCTCGCCCTCGGGGTGCACGAGGACCTCGTCGGTCAGGGCGGCCTCGAGGTCGGCCACCACCGGAAGGGGTTCCCAACGGACCTCGATGGCCTCGGCCCCGGCGGTGGCGGCCTCGGGGGTCTGGGCCACCACCAGGGCGATGTGGTCGGCCTCCCAGCGGCTGACGTCGGCGGGCACCCGGCTGCGGCCGGTGGTCTTGGTGCCGATGAAAACCGGCTGGTCGAACATGGTCAGCCCGTACTCGTTCACCGGCACGTCGGCGGAGGTGAACACGGCCAACACCCCGGGGACGGCCTCGGCGGCCGTGGTGTCCATGGACACCATCCGGGCGTGGGGTTGGTTGCTGAACACCACCCGGGCGTGGAGGGCGTCGGCGGGAACGAGGTCGTCGGGGTAGAGGGCCCGGCCGGTCACCTTGGCGGTGGCGTCGGGGCGGACCATGGGATCGCCGATGCTCATCGGGAGACCTCCTTCGCGTCACCGGTGCCCCCCGCCGCCCGGTGGACGGCCTCCAGGATGGGGTGGTAGCCGGTGCACCGGCACAGGTTCCCCGCCAGCCCCAGTCGGATCTGGTCGTCGTCGGGACTCGGGTTCTCCTCCAGCAGGGCGGTACCGGCCACGATGAACCCCGGGGTGCAGAACCCGCACTGCACACCGAAGCACTCCACGAACGCCGCCTGGAGCGGACTCAGGCCCTGATCATCGTCGTCCCCACCAGTGGTGGCGGGGGCCACCCCCTCCACGGTGGTGATCCGGTGGCCGGCGGCCCGGGCGGCGGGGACCAGGCAGCTCATCACGGCGGCACCGTCGAGCAGTACGGTGCAGGCCCCGCACTCGCCCTCGGCGCAACCCTCCTTGGTTCCCAGCAGGGAACCGTTGTCGGTGGTTCCGCCCTCCCCGACGAGGGGCTGTTGGTGGGCCTGTTCCCGCAGCCACTCCAGCAGGGATCGGCCCACCGCCCCCGCCGCGGTCACCGGGGAACCGTTCACCTCCACGGTGATCGGATCGTCGGCCCGGAGGTCCACGGTCTCGGGGGCCCCTCCCACCGGGGTGGCGGCGGGGGTGACGAGCTGTGGGGGGTCGGAGGGCCAACATCGGGCCTGAGCGTTCTCGGCCAGGGTCCGCAGGGCCCGGCGGACCATGACCCCCAGGGTGTGGCGGCGGTAGTCCGCCGTGGCCCGGAGGTCGTCGATGGGGCGGGCGAATCCGACCGCGGCCTCGGCCACGGCGTCGAGGTTGTCGGCCAGGGGGGAACCCAGGAAGCCCTCCAGATCGGGGACGAGCTGAACGGTGGGCAGGACCGACCCCAGGGCCAACCGGATGTCGGTGAGGTTCCCGTCCTCGTCCTCGTCTATGACCACCGCCAGGTGGATCACCGATATGGCCTGGGCCCGGCGCAGCCCGGCCTTGACGAAGACCCCCCTGGCCCGATCGGTCAGGGTGGGGAGGGCGACCTCGGTGACCAGCTCCCCGGCCTCCAGGGCGGTGGTCCGGAAACCGGTGTGGAAATCCTCCAGGGAGATCTCCCTCTCGCCGCCCAGGGAACGCAGGGTGAGACGGGCGTCGAGGGCCAGCAGGGCCGAGATGGTGTCGTTGGCGGGGCTGGCGGTCACCAGGTTCCCGACCACCGTGGCCCGGTTGCGGAGCTGGGCCGAACCCACCTCCAGGCAGGCCTGGGCCAGG
>JALSTE010000056.1 GCA_026983855.1 Acidimicrobiia bacterium | reverse complement strand
ACCGCCGAGGTGGAGGGAGCCGAGGTGGTGTCGACCACCTCCGTGGTCGTGGACTCCGCAACCGCGGTCGTGGACGTTGTAGTGGACTCCGGAACCGTTGTCGTTGTCGTTGTCGTGGACTCCGCAACCGTTGTCGTTGTCGTGGTCGTGGACTCCGGAACCGTTGTCGTTGTCGTGGGCTCCGGAACCGGGGGATCGCCCAGGGTCGGTGGGAGAATCACGATGGTCACGTCGGAGGTGAGAAGCGGACCACCGCAGGTGACCTGCACACACGGCGGCACGGTGTCCAGGGTTGGTGTGACGGTGGAATCGACCGTCTCGGCCCCCACCACTCCCATCTGGAGCGCCAGCAGGGCCACGACCGTCACCAGCACCGCCACCAGCCTCACCACCCCCCGCCGGCTCAGGCCAAGGTCCCTGCGAACCTCGTTTCCGTGGAACATCTCGGTCTCCCTTCCCCGGCCGGGATCTCGGCCGGTTTCATGAGGGGGACCGATGTGGGACGAGAATCTGACACTCTCGTCCGAAAATTTTCCTGGCCACCCCGGGAACCGGGGCCGAGCCCCCGATCCTCAGGCCACCCCGGAGAGAAGCTCGGCCACCGCGGCCCGACCCGTTGCCGCCACCTCGGCCTCCTCCGCCCCCAGGAGGACCCCGGCCTCCACCACCCTCCGGCCCTCCACCCACACCGAGTGCACCTCACGGGACCCCGCCGCCGTCACCAACATCGCCGCGGGATCCCCTAGCGGTGTCATTCGGGCCGTATCGGTCCGCCACAGCACCAGATCGGCCTTCATACCAGGGGCCAGTCGGGCGATCTCCCCCTCCAGACCCAGGGCCGACGCACCCCGGACCGTGGCCATGTCCAGGGCCTCGAGCGGACGCAGGGCTCCGGGTCGACCGGTGAGAACCGCCTGGCCGGTGACGGCGGTGCGAGCCTCGGTCCAGACGTCATAGCGGTCATTCGGAGTGGCGTCGGAACCGAGGGCCACGTTTATGTGTCGCCCGAGCAGATCCGCCGCCGGGAGCACGGGTGACAGCAGGGCGTGGACCGTGGGGCAGTACACGGGGCTCACACCCGGGTGCTCGGCGATGATGTCGAATTCAGCCCCCGTGGCGAACATGCAGTGGGCGGCCACGACGGTCTGGTCGAGAAGACCCAGATCGTTGAGGTAGCGGACCGACCCCCTACCGCACCTCTCGACCATGGTGTCGATCTCCCGTCGGGACTGAGCCAGGTGCAGATGCACCGGCACCCCCAGTTCCGCGGCCGCCCCGAACAACTCCACCAGAGCGTCCTCCCCAACCGTGTCGGGGGCGTGGGGCGCCACCACCGGATGGATGGTCTCGTCGTGGAGGTGACGGCGGACGAACTCCAGCGACTCAGCCACGGCCGACGGCGAGGCCCAGGGGCCGAACTCGGTCATCACCGTCTGGCCCAGGGCCCCCCTGGCCCCCACCTCCAGGCAGGCCCCGGCCGTGGCCTCGGCGAAGAAGTAGTGGTCGGCGATGGTCGTCACCCCCGAGAGCAGGGACTCCGCCACGGCCACCCGGGCCAATCTGCCCACCAGCTCGGGGGTGAGACTCCCCTCGATCGGCCAGAACAGGTCGTAGACCGGATGACGATCGTCGTGGGCCAGGCCCCGGGCCCAGACCAGGCCCAGATGGGTGTGGGCGTTGACCGCCCCCGGGGACAGCAGGAACTCCGGCCCACCGTGAACCGGAACATGGGGGTGATGTCGCCGGAGCTCGACCATGGGGCCGAGCTCGACCAGCCGCCCCCCACTGACGGCGACCCCCGACCCGGTCAATGGTGGTGACCCGGCCCCGGGAACGACCACCCCCGCCTCGACGATGAAGTCCACCCCGGTCGCCATGGCCGGGCCCGAATCAGCGTCCAAGGTCGGTGTCCCCTCCGGCCAGGGCCGAGTAGGCCGGCACCATGAGGTCTTCCACGATCTCTCTCCGGCGTTCGAGGGGGGCGAAGGAGGCCCTCACGCCGGCCACCGCCAGCTCACCGAGCTCACGCCAACCCAGCCCGTGGATCCGGGCCAGGGCCGCGGTCTCGCTGGATACGGTGACCTCGCTCATGAGCCGATTGTCGGTGTTGACAGTGACCACGAACCCCATGCGGTGCCATTGCACCAGGGGGTGATCCTCCAGGGAGTCGACGGCTCCAATCTGCACGTGACAACTCGGTGCCATCTCCAGGGGGATCTGACGGTCCAGCACGTAGCGAGCCAGGGGACCGAGACGGGGTTCACCTTCGGGTCCGGTTCCGATGTCGTCCAGTAGTCGGATCCCGTGACCGATTCTCTCCGCCCCACAGAACAGGGCCTGGGAGATCAACTCCGTGCCGGGCGGCTCACTGGCGTGGATCGTCAGGTGAACGAGGTTGCGGCGAACCAGATCGGTGGCGGCCAGGTGGTCCGTGGGGGGAAAGCCGGTCTCGGGTCCGGCCAGGTCGAAACCCACGACCCGGGGATCCAGGTCCCGCCAGCGCGTCACCAGTTCGGCGATCTCGGTCGACCGGTCGGTCTGACGCATGGCGCACACGATGAGGTTGACGTCAATGGCCCGGCCCGAGGACTCCACATCGGAGATACCGCGGTCCAGCCCGGCCAGGACCGACTCCATCACCTCGTCGAGGGACATCCCACCCTGCTGGTGGTTCTCCGGCGCGAACCGGGTCTCGGCGTACACGACGCCATCATCAGCGAGATCCAGCACCGCCTCCCGGGCCACCCGGTGCAGATCCCCGGGGCGCTGCATCACGGCGACGGTGTGCTCGAAGGTGGCGAGGTACCGGTTGATGTCCCGGGCCCGGGCCCCGGCCACGAACCACTCCGAAAGCCCCCGACCGTCCGCCGCCGGTAGTTGGTGGCCGATCTCATCGGCGATCTCGAGGATGGTGTCCGGGCGCAGACCGCCATCGAGGTGGTCGTGGAGCAGTGACTTGGGGGCCCGACGGATCGTCGACTCGTTCACCGGTTCACCCATCGCAGGGGGAACCGGGCCGGAACCACGGACGAGCTGTCCCGGTGCAGTCGAATCATTCACCGGGTCACCCATCGCAGGGGGAACCGGGCCGGAACCAGGGACGAGCTGTCCGGGTGCAGTCGAATCGTTCACCGGGTCACCCATCATGGGCCTCCCCGGTGGTTCTCCGGTCCCCGCCCAGCCAGGCGTCTATGCCCTTCCGAAAGCGATCCACCTCAATCCCCAGGGCCACCTGCCAGCGGGCCTCGGCGAAACCGAGCATGTCCTTGATCCTCTGCCGGTCGCCATCGGGGAGGGGGGAACGCTCGATCATCGTCAAGCGTCGATCACCCACCGTCATCCCCCAGGCGGCGCTGCCGCCGGTGTCCACCGCCACCGGGAGGGTCTCCCAGTCGCACACGGTGGGATCGACCAGGGTCCAGGCCGCCAGAAGGTCGTGTACGGGCAGACCGTCTCCCATCTCCAGGATCGAATATCGCCAACACGCCTCCCAGATCCGGTGGAGGGCGTCGCCCCCGGGGATCGTGGCCCGACCGGCGGCGGCGATCTCGTCGGGGGTCACCGTTCCCCGGTGGGTCACGTCGAGGGGCACGATCAGGGGAGCCTCGCCCCCCGCCAGGGCACCCGGCCGCCCGAACGCCTCCACCACCGCGGCGGCGGCCAGGGGATCGTTACCGATGTTGGCCTCGGCGACCGCACCCAGATTCCCCCCCTCGAAGAAGGCGCCCCCCATCACCACCACCTGTCGCAGCATCGACGGCAGGTCCGGCTCCAGTTCCAGGGACCGGGCCACGGTGGTCAGGGGACTGAGGGCCACCAGACTCAGTTCGCCTCCGTGTTCACGGGCCAGGCGGACCAGGGCCTCGGCCCCCGGCTCCGTCTCGGCTGCCCTGTCGGCCGGCTCGAACTCGACTCCGTTCAGACCATCGGCGCCCATGACGATGGAGGCGTCGAAGCGGGCCGGGTTGGGTCCGGCGGCGGCCTTTCCCAGTCCCCGGAACACGGGCACGGCCCCGGCGCCGGCGGAGTGCAGGACCCGGAGGGTGTTCTCCGCCGCCCGATCGGCATCGACATTGCCCCAGTCGGCCACCACCCCCACCAACTCGACCTCGGGACAACCCACGGCCCAGATGAGAGCCGCCGCGTCATCGGTCCCGGTGTCGACCACCATGACCACCGGCAGGGGGCCGCTCACCGGACCACCCCGAACGACTCTCGGACTGGCCTCATCTCGAAGTCTCCTGTCACTCGACCGGCGCCGACCCGCCACGGGGCACTGACGCTAACGGCCCCTCATGGGGTTGGCGAACGGTTCACCCGGCGGGTCGTCAACTCAATTCCCCGGTGGCTCGCCGCCGTGGGTGAGGATCCACTGGTACATGGCGATACCCGAGGCCACCCCGGCGTTGATCGAACGGGTCGATCCGAACTGGCTGATCGAGCAGACCCGGGAGACCGCCTCCCGGGCCGCGGGGGACAGCCCGGGGCCCTCCTGACCCAGGATGAGAACACACCTGCGGGGCAGCACGACGGACTCGATGGGGACCGACCCGGGCAGGTTGTCGATTCCCACCATCTCCAGATGCCGCTGATGGGCCCACTCCACCAGAGATTCCATGGTCGGGTGATGGATCACGTGCTGGTATCGGTCGGTGACCATCGCCCCCCGGCGGTTCCAGCGTCTCCGGCCCACGATGTGCACCGCCCCCGCCAGGAAGGCGTTGGCGTTGCGAACCACCGTCCCGATGTTCATGTCGTGGTGCCAGTTCTCGATGGCCACGTGGAACGGATGGCGTCGGGAGTCCAGATCGGCGACTATCGCCTCCCGGTTCCAGTAGCGGTAACGGTCGACCACGTTGCGGCGGTCGCCCCCGGCCAGCAGGTCCGGATCCAGACGCGGATCGTCAGGCCACGGTCGGGGATGG
>JALSTE010000055.1 GCA_026983855.1 Acidimicrobiia bacterium | reverse complement strand
CCGGTCCATGTCGGACCACAGACCATCGAGGTCGTAGAACCGCCGGGTCCGCTCGTGGAACACGTGGACCACGAAGGGCCCGTAGTCCAGAAGGACCCAGTTCCCCTCCCCCAGACCCTCGGTCCGAACCGGGGCGGGGCCGCCCGCCTTCTTGACCCCCGCCCGGATCTCCTCGGCGATGCGCTTGACCTGGCGAACGTTGGATCCCGACGCGATCACGAAGTGGTCGGTGACCGCCAGGACGTCACCCACGTCGACCACCACCAGGTCGGTGGCCAGCAGCTCGGCGGCGGCGGCCACCGCGGCCGACACCAGATCAGCGGTGGAGGGACCATCGGGCGACACCACGGCCGCTTCGGGCGGTGATCCCGGATCGCTTTCCGCCGGGGCGGTGGTGGTTGTCTCGGCGTTCTCCGGGGCGGTTGAGGTGGGATCGCTCAGTGGAGTCTCCTGGGTCTGGGGGCGGAGCCCCATTGTTCCCGATCCGGACCCCGATCGCACCGCAGGCGACCGACGGAAGTCCTCCCGATCCCCGCCGGGATCGTCAACCTGATCCGGATTCCAGGCGGGACGCCAGGTCCGACCCCACCACCACGGTCACGTCCACCACGTCGAGGGGTTCCAGTTGCTTGACCAGCTCGCCGGTCCCCAGGGCGTCCAGCACCGCCACCGCGGCGTCGATCTGCTCGTCGCGGTAGTAGACCACCTGGGTCGTCTCATGGTCGAAGGTGGCGGCGTTGTCGACCAGCTCTACGGTCGCCCCGGCCCCTATGAGCAGGTCGGTGACCGCCGGGGCCACCCCCGGACGACCCACACCGTTGAGGATCTGCACCCTGATCCGAGGCTTGGCCAGGACCATCCGATCCGGCGAAAAACGATCGATGAGTTCGGGTAGGAGGGAGCGGTCCACGCCGTATATCTCGCTGTCACCGCCCATGGACGTGACATCGAGTATCCGGTACTCGATGTCGGAGGATCTCAGGGCCAGGGCGTCGAGGAGGTCGTCGAGACCGCCAGCGGGATCCTCGGCCCGCCCGGCCACGGCCGCACGGGCGGTGAGCACCGCCCTCCAGGCCTCCTGCTGGCGCACGATGCCGTCCAGTTCGGTCTCGTCCAGTCCCCGGGAGACCATGAACCGGGCCAGGTCACCGGGGGCCAGGGTCACCGGTCCCCGCGGGTAGATCACCTGGACCCGATCGGAGTCCGAGCGGCGATCCACCCGACCTGGGTTCTCGACCGTTACCGGACCCAGCCCCCCGACCACGTTCGCCAGGGTGCCCGGATCCATCTCGACCACCTGATCGAATCTGATGGTGAGCAGGTTCTCCACCGCCAACCGGGTCAGATCGGAACCACCGAGCTCCGAGGCGGCGGTCAGGGGCTCCAGACCGAAGCCGGGCACCTCCATGAGGGTGTGCCCGGGGATGAACACCACCAGCGGGTCCCCCTCCGCCGGGAGCGACACGGCCGTGAAACCCACCTGGTTCCCGTCACCGTCCTCGAGGATGAACAGGGCCGTGGCGACGGGGGCGACCGGTGCCACCGCCGGATCGCCGACGGTCGCGGCCGGGTTTCCTACCAGGGGTGAGACCACCCCCCGGGCGGAGGACCGGCTGAGAGCCAGATAGCCCAGACCCGACAGTGAGACGACCAGGATGATCAGTGGGATCACCAGACCCCATTTCGACGGCGGTTCGGGTACCGCCACCAGGGGGCCGGGAATTCCCTCCGCCCAGTGGCGGGGGTCGACCCCGGGGGGCGGGGCCTCGACCGTTCGCCGGATGGATGGGATGGGCACCTGCACGGCCTCGCGTCGACGGCGGCGCCCGGTTCCCCGCAGGGGTAGCTCCACCCTGGCGTCGGACAGGTAACCACCCTCACCCACCGTCGCGGCTCTTCCCGGTTCACCGGCGAGGCCGACCGAGGTGCTCCCGGATCCGGGAACTCCCTCAGCCGGCGGGGGCAGGGGCCCGCGGTAGAGACGGGAGGGGGCGTGGACACCGGTACCCAGGAGATCCTCGGTCGTCGCCTGGTCGGGGGCGGCCTGGTCCCACGCCTGGGACAGTGAGGCGTCGAGCTCGTCCCAGGCCCGTTCCAGGGAGGAGTCCAGCCGCTGCCACTCGTCGGTCAGGGGAGGGTCCACCCGATCCCCGGCGCCGTCGGCACCCACCGGCCCGTCATTCCCCGGTACCGGGCCGTTCCCGGACTCACCGTCGATGTCGCTCGTGCCGGTCATGACGGCCGACCTCCTCCCGTGCCCTCGAACTCCGCGAACGGACAGGGACCGATGGCTCGGGGCGGGTGGGCCCCGACTCATCCGACCCTGACCGGATTCGTGGTCCTACCCGTTCATAGAGTAGAGCCCCACGGTGCGCATGTAGGTGACCACCGAGGGTGGGACCAGAACCTCGACCGGGAGCCCCTCGGCCAGACGGAGTCGCAGGTCGGAGCTGGACACGTCCAGTTGGGGGACCGTGAGGGCGGTGAAGGACCATCCCGGGGGTACCTCGACGCGGTGTCCCGGCCTCTCGACCACGATGAGATCGACAAGTTTCCTGAGCTCGGCCGCCCGATGCCAGGTCTCCAGGCCGGCGGCGGCGTCGCTGCCCACGATGAGCGACACGGCCACGACTCCGTCATCGCCACCCTCGCCCGGAGGCGCCCCCCGCTCCCCCACCCGGGTTCCCTCCGACATCAGGTGCCGCACCGTGTCGATGGTGTAGGTGGGCCCCGACCGTCGGACCTCGCAGTCGTCCACGACCAATCCGGGATACGGGTCGGCGGCCAGACGCACCATCTCCAGACGGTGGCGGGCGGGGGTCACCCTTCGAGTTCCGCTCTTCTGCCAGGGATCACCGGCCACGACCAGGACCGTGTGGTCGAGACCCGCCAGGGCCCTCACGTGGGTGGCCACGACCAGATGACCGATGTGGGGTGGATCGAAGGTCCCGCCGAACAGGCCTATACGCAGGGGCACCGCTCCGAGTGTAGGAGTCTCCACCCCCGGTGTCGCCACCCCGTCCCCGGCCACCCGTTCGATCGCCCGCCGGGCCCTTACCCTCCTCCCCGGAGACGGCGAAGCGGCACCTCAAGGAAAAAGAGTTGCCAACCGATCACCTTCAGCATGTAGATTCTGACGTTTCCCGAACATCCCCTCAGCCGGGTTGACGCCCCGGCGACCCCCACCGGTCGGCCCTGTGACCAAGATCACACGGGAATGCCGTGGAAATTGGAAGCCAAACCACTACGTCGTCGTTGAGCTAGGAGCGATCGAGGGGATTCTTTGAGCGCCGTCGGCGCGGCCCCTCCACGCTAGGAATGAAGAACATGACTGACTCAGTCGGCCAATACCTGAACGAAATCGGCACCGTGGACCTGCTCAACGCGGCCCAGGAGCGCGAACTGTCCCAACAGATCGAGGCCGGGCGCGAGGCCCGGGAGCGTCTCGAGAGCGGGGAGGCGATCACCCCCGCCGAGCGGCGTCGGCTCAAGGTCGCCGTGAGGCGGGCCGCCGAGGCGCGCGACCACTTCATCCGGGCCAACCTCCGGCTGGTGGTGAGCATCGCCCGCCGCTATCCCCTCCCCCCGTCGATGGAACTGCTCGACCTCATCCAGGAGGGAAACCTGGGTCTGGAGCACGCGGTGGAGAAGTTCGACTGGCGCAAGGGCTTCAAGTTCTCCACCTACGCCACCTTCTGGATCCGCCAGGCCATCGGCCGGGCCCTGGACCAGAAGGCCAGCCTGATTCGCCTCCCGTCTGACCGCTCGGCCAGCCTGAGGGCCGCCCTGAGGGCCAACTCCGGCGACACCGCCGATCTGGACGACGAGCACTCGTGGCTGCAGCGGGTGAGCACGCCCACGTCCCTGGACCGCACCGTCGGTGAGGACGGGGACAGCACCCTGGTCGACCTCGTACCCGATCAGACCCCGGGGCCCGAGGCCGTGGCCCTGGACCGCGACGAGAAGTCGCTGGTCGTGGGTCTGCTGGACAACCTCGATCCCCGGGCCCGGCTGGCGGTCGAGCGTCGGTTCGGTCTGGCCGACGGGGAGAAGCGCAGCTACCGCGAGGTCGGTGAGGAACTCGGTGTCACCGCCGAGGCCGCCCGCCGCCTGGTCAAGCGGGCCGTGGACGATCTGCGCGAGGACGCGCAGCGCATCGTCGCCGCCTGACCCCCAACGGCGCCGGCCACAAGCCCGTCCGGGGCCCGAACCGGTGCATCGAGGCCGGGTTGGCCCTGCGTCGACCCGGCCGCAATTCCCCCCCGCCGGGGTAACCGGCTGGAATCCGGCCTCACGTTGGAGCACCATCAGGGACGTGACCGAAACCTGGACCCCACCCTCGTGGAAGGCCTACCCGGCCGCCCAACAGCCCGACTGGCCCGATTCGGGCGAGCTGGAGCGCGTGGTCGGAGAACTGAGCGCCCGACCACCACTCATATTCGCCGGCGAGGCCCGGCGTCTCACCGAGGACCTCGGAAGGGTCTGCCGGGGCGAGGCGTTCCTGCTCCAGGCCGGAGACTGCGCCGAGTCCTTCGAGGTGGGGACCGCCGACGCCATCCGGGACAAGTTGAAGGTCATCCTGCAGATGGCCGCCGTGCTCCAGTACTCCGGAGGGGTGCCGGTGGTGAAGGTGGGGCGGATAGCCGGACAGTTCGCCAAGCCCCGGTCCTCCGACACCGAGAGGAGGGGTGACGTCGAGCTTCCCTCCTTTCGGGGCCACATAGTCAACGACTTCGCCTTTGAGCCCGATGCCCGGCGGCCCGACCCCGCCCGCCTGCTGCGGGCCTACGACCAGTCGGCCGCCACCCTCAACCTCCTGCGGGCCTTCACCCGGGGCGGCTACGCCGATCTGCGCCAGGTCCACGCCTGGAACATGGAGTTTCTGGCCTCCTCCCCCGAGGGCAAGAGATACGAGGAGCTGGCTGACGGTA
>JALSTE010000054.1 GCA_026983855.1 Acidimicrobiia bacterium | reverse complement strand
GGTCTTCCTGGGCACCGGCCTGGGTCTCACCACCGCCCCGGCCACCGAATCGATCATGGGCTCCCTGGACGTCGACAAGGCCGGGATCGGCTCGGCGGTGAACGACACCACCCGGGAGCTCGGCGGAACCCTCGGGGTGGCCGTGGTCGGCAGTGTGTTCAGCTCGGTGTACGTCGCCGCCCTGGCCGACTCCCCCACCTTCGCCCGCCTGCCGGTCCAGGCCCAGAGAATCACCGAGGATTCCGTCGGAGCCGCCCAACTGGTGGCCCAACGGCTGGGGCCCCTGGCCGGGAGCTACCTGACCGAGGTGTCCGACGCCTTCCTGGCGGGATTCTCCGTGGCCAGCATGGTGGTGGCCGCTGTGGCCGCGGCCGGATCACTGTTCGCCTGGCGGTTCCTACCCGCCCGGGCCGCCGGTGAACCGGCATTCTCCCGGCCGGCGGATCTCCCGACCGGGGGGTCGGCGGTCCCGATCCCCGTACCCGTCACCGATCCGGACACCTCCCGCCGCCAGTAGGGCCCCGACCCACCTGGTCCCCCACCCCCGACCACGGCGGAACCGGGCCCCGGCTCGCACCCCCACCGACCATTCGCCTAGCTTCGGGTCGCCCAACTCCGGGGCCCACAGGGGGTGTCCATGACCGAGGACCACACAGACGTTGCCCACATGCCCGCCGTTCGGCTGGCCCGGATGATCCGCGATCGGGAGATCTCCAGCCGGGAGGCCCTCGATGCCCTGCTGGCCCGGATCGAAACCCACAACCCGGCCGTCAACGCCGTGGTCCGCCTGGACGTGGAACGGGCCCGGGAGGCGGCCAGGGAGGCCGACGAGGCCATCGCCGCCGGGGCTGAGGTGGGCCCCCTCCACGGGGTACCGGTGACCATCAAGGACTCCCTGCAGACCCGGGGCCTGGTCACCACCTCGGGGGCGCCCGTACTGGCCGACTTCGTTCCCGAGGCCGACGCCGATCCCGTGGCCCGCTACCGGGAGGCGGGGGCGGTCATCTTCGGCAAGACCAACCTGCCCATCTGGGCCGGCGACGTGCAGAGTTACAACGAGGTGTACGGCACCACCAATAACCCCCACGACCTCGGGCGCTCACCGGGGGGCTCCTCCGGTGGGGCCGCGGCCGCCCTGGCCTCGGGCTTCACCCCCCTGGAGATCGGCAGTGACATCGCCGGCTCCATCCGCAATCCCTCCGCCATGACCGGGGTGGTCGGCCACAAGCCCTCCTACGGCATCTGCAGCGCCCGGGGACAGATCCCCGGAATGCCGGGCACCCTGACCCAGGCCGACCTGGCCGTGGTGGGTCCGATGGGCCGCACCGTGGCCGACGTATCCCTCGGGTTGGAACTGCTGGCCGGCCCCGACGACTGGCAGGCGACGGCCTGGTCCCTGCGGCTTCCCCCACCCCGGGCCACCGACCCCGGCGCCCTCCGGGTGGCGGCCTGGCTGGACGACCCCTACTGCCCGGTCGGGTCGGAGATCGGGGCCGCCCTGGAGGCCCTGGCCGGGGCCCTGGCCGGGGCCGGGGCCCGGGTGGACACCGAGGCCCGACCCGACCTCACCCTGGAGAAGGCCGACAGCGTCTTCGCCGACCTGCTGGGCGGGGCCCTGAGCGGAACGTGGAGCCTGGCCCAACTCGACGAGTTCGACCGCCGCCGGGCGGCCGGGGAGGAATCACCCCAGGGAGATCTGGGAATCGGACGGGCGGCCCTGCGCCACCGGGCCTGGCTGTCCGCCAACGAGAGGAGGCTCCAGATGAGGGCCCGTTGGCGGGAGTTCTTCACCCACCACGACGTGGTCCTGATGCCGGTCAGCCCCACCACCGCCATCCCCCACGACCACTCCGAGCCCCTCAGCGCCCGAACCATCACCGTCGACGGGGTGGAGCGCCCCTACACCGATCAGATGGTCTGGATGGGGGTGGTGGGCCTGGCCTACCTACCCTCGACCGTGGTCCCCATCGGCTCGGACTCCAATGGACTGCCCATCGCGGTCCAGGTGGTGGGTCCCTACCTGGAGGACCGCACCACCCTGGCCGCCGCCGCCATAGTGGAACAGCTGGGGGGTGGGTTCAGGCCCCCTCCCCTGGGCTGATCCACTCGGGGCCGATCCTCCACCCGGACCGGACCCCGCCCCGGACCAACTCAGTCCTCGAAGGTGGTCAGGGGCACCCCACAGGCCACGTCGATTCCCTCCATGGCCTTCTCCAGGGGCACGTCGAGCACACTGGCGATGGTGCTCGTGTAGCGCATCAGGGCCACCGAGGCGGTTATCTCCACGATCTCGGGGTCGGTCCATCCGACCTGGCGCAGGTGCTCCACCATCTCGTCGGTGGCGGCGGCGGGCCGACCCCCGATCACCCTCACGAAGTCGACGGCGGCGTTCTCCTTGTCGGTGAGGCGGGGGGACGGCTTCCCCGAGATGAGTTCGATGCACTCCTCGTTGGTCCACTCCCCGAACATCAGGGCCATCATGTGGGCGGCGGTGCAGTACTCACACTCCACCGCATTGGCCGTGACCGCGAAGAAGATCCGCTTCAGCTCCTCGCGGATGGACCCCTCCTGGGCGGTGGCCAGGCTGAGGGACCACAGCGAGTCGGTGACCTCGGGCAGGTAGTTGAGGGCCTTCTGCAGGCCCGGGACCATGTGGTAGTACGCCTTGACCCGGTCGAACACCTCCTTGGGGCGCCCCTCGGCCTGGTCGGGATCGATGAGTTCGATTCGGGCCATTTCCCGTTCCTCCTGGCGGATTCAGAGCAGCTTGAGACCCTCGTTGTAGCGGAGAGTCGGCTTGTACTCCTCATCGAGCAGTCGGGCGATCTCGGAGAAGATGGCCGTGGCCTCACTGTCGGGACGGGCGGTCACCACCGGGGTCCCCACGTCACCACCCTCCCTTATCGCCGGCACCAGGGGAATCCGACCCAGCAGGGGTACGTCCAGCTTGGCGGCCAGGTCCTCTCCACCGCCACTCCCGAACAGTTCGTAGCGCTTGCCGTCGTCGCCGGTGAACCACGACATGTTCTCGATGACCCCCCTCACCGTCAACTTCACCTTGTGGGCCATGTAGGCCGCCCTCTGGGCCACGGTCTGGGCCGCGGGCTGGGGGGTGGTGACCACGATCACCTCGGCCCGGGGCAGGAACTGGGCCAGGGACAGGGAGATGTCCCCGGTGCCCGGGGGGAGGTCGATGAGGAGGTAGTCCGGCTCGTCCCAGAACACGTCGGTGAGGAACTGCTCCAGGGCCTTGTGGAGCATCGGTCCCCGCCAGATGACGGGCTGGTCCTCGGCGGCGAAGAAGCCCATGGAGATGCACTTCACCCCGTTGGCCTCGGGGGGGATGATCATCTGGTCGATGACCCCGGGGGGGCTGTCTATGCCCAGCATCCGGGGGATGGAGAACCCCCAGACGTCGGCGTCGATGATGGCGGTGCTGTGGCCCCGGCCGGCCAGGGCCGTGGCCAGGTTGGTGGTGACCGAGGACTTCCCCACCCCGCCCTTGCCCGAGGCGATGAGCAGCACCCGGGTCCTGGACGCCGGATCGGCGAAGGTGACCGACCGGCCCTCGGCGTGACCGTGGGCCTCGCCCCCCGCCGTGGCCGCCGGGTCGCCTATGACCGCCCGGCGCACCCCGGCCTCCTCCTCGGGGCTCATGGTGACGTACTCGACGTCGACCCCGCCCAGACCGAGGTCCCCCGCCGCCCGCTCCACCCTGCGCTGCACCTCGACCCGGTCGGCCACCAGGGCCTCGGGCAGGGCCACGAGCACGTGACCGCGGTCCCCCGAGACCGTGGCCCCGCGGATCATTCCCAGTTCCGCCAGAGGCCGTCCCAGGGTGGGTTCGGACACCTCGCCCACGGCACGCTGCAGGTCGGGGTCGGTGATGGACATGGAGTTCTCCAGTGATCGGCTCGGTCCCCGGGTCGGCCGGCGATCGGACCGCCGTCGTCCCATCCGGGGTATTTCCACTATCCGGTTAGGTAGAATCTACCGGTGTGGGATCCGGGGACCTGACGCCCAATGAGTTCTCCGCCGCCGTGACCGCCATCACGGCGGCCTTCGGCGACCCCACCCGCCGCCAGATCTACCTCCTGGTGCGGGAGCACCCCGAGGGGGTGAGCGCCGGGGAGGTGGCCCGGGCCATGGACCTGCACACCAACGTGGCCCGCCACCACCTGGAGAAGCTGGCCGCCGCCGGGCATCTGCGGGTCGGCACCGACCGCCCCGCCTCGGGGGTCGGGCGCCCCTCCAAGCTCTACGTGGCCTCCGAATCGGAGATGCCCCTGGCCTTTCCCGTCCGTCGCGACGACCTGCTCGGGGTGCTGGCCGGTCGGGCCCTGGCCCTCCTGCCACCCCGACAGGCCCAGGCCCTGGCCGAGGAGGTCGGTGTCGAGTACGGCACGGCCCTGGCCGAGGCCATCGAACCCGGAGACCGCACCCGTTCGATCCGCTCGGCGGTGGCGGCGGTGGCCGAGGCCCTCACCTCCCACGGATTCTCCGCCCGCACCGAGGGGGGTCCCGCCGGCCTGCGGATAGTGGCCGACAACTGCCCCTTCGGTCAGGCCGCGGTGGAGCACCCGGTGCTGTGCGCCATCGAGCAGGGACTGGTGAAGGGCATGCTCACCTCCCTCAGCGGCGACGATGCCGCCCCCCACTCCCAGGAGTCGATCGCCATGGGCGACTCCATCTGCGCCACCCGGGTCTGACCCCCCCGGCACGGCCCGTCCTACCGGTCGGCGGGCTCGAAGGGGTATCGAACCCCGACCTGGCGCCGGATCTCGTCGCAGAGGCCGGCCAGTTCCAGTGAGTCCGACAGTGGCATGGTCTCGCTCTCGGTCCGTCCCTCGGCGACACGGTCCATTACCTCGAGGATCTCGTGTTCGAAGCCGTTCTCCATGTGGGGGATGGTGACCATGTCCGCCTCACCCCTGTCGGGAATCAGCCGGGCACTCTGGGCCGCCCA
>JALSTE010000053.1 GCA_026983855.1 Acidimicrobiia bacterium | reverse complement strand
ATCGGCCCGGTGGGCTCACCGCCGGCGATGAACTCCTGGCGGTGATGCCTCCCGTCCCGGTCGATCTCGAGTACCAGTCGGGAGGACAGGGCGTTCACCACCGACACCCCCACACCGTGCAGACCACCGGAGACCTTGTACCCCCCTCCCCCGAACTTTCCCCCGGCGTGGAGGACCGTCAGAACCACCTCCGCCGCCGTCTTGTCGGGAAACTTCGGGTGACGCCCCACGGGAATCCCCCGTCCGTTGTCCGACACCCGACAGGCACCATCGGCGAGGATCCGCACATCGATGGAGTCGCAGTAGCCGGCCATGGCCTCGTCCACCGCGTTGTCCACGACCTCGTACACCATGTGGTGCAGTCCGGCCGGACCGGTGGAACCGATGTACATACCCGGCCTCTTGCGAACGGCCTCCAGCCCCTCGAGGACCTGGATGTTGCTCGCCTCGTACTGGGTACCGGTATCGGTCACTTGGGACAGCCTTTCGACGCGGACGGGAAGATCTGGATGGGTGGGTCCCCGCGGGCCGGTGGTGGCCCCTTCCCGTCTCACGTCGAGGAAGAGCGGTGAATGGGCTGACGGGGGAACTGCCCTCAGAATGCGAGTTCAGGCCTTCAGCCTATCAGTAGTAGGGGGGTACCCGGCACTGGACACTGGCCCTCAGAGTGCATCGTGGAAGCTCTCACCGGGATGGAGTCAACTCCGGGACCCCCGGCGACGCCCCTCGCGGTCACCCTCAACCCTGATCTCAACGGAGGACACCACGTCCGTTCCCAGGGCGGAGTTCAACTCCCGGGCGATTCTCTCCCTCAGGTACCGCAGTTGGGTGGCCCACCCCGGGTGGTCGACCACCACGGTGAGCACACCCCCGCTGAGACCACGCACCCGGGTGTGATCGGCCACCGCTCCCCCGACCACCTCGGCCCAGCAATCGATGATCCTCACCAGATCACCCCCGCGGCCCCCACCGAGATCGGCCACGACCGCCGACAGGGTCGACGCCAGGGGTTTCACGGCCCTCAGCTCACGGTGACGGTCAGGTGCGCTCAACTGAACACCTCCCCCCGGGAGCGGCGCTCCACGTCGAGCCCCCAACCACACCGCGCCGGTCAGGTGCGCTCAACTGAACACCTCCCCTTCGTCCGCCCGTTCCGTCGGCCGTGCTCCGGTGACGACTCCGGCCTCGACTTCGTAGAAGGCGGCCGGTTCGGTTCCCGGCGGAAGGGTACCCGTGGCACTGGTCAGGATGGTCTGGGCCGAGGTGAGGCAACCCATCAGCCTTCGGGCCCGTGAACCGTCCAACTCCGAGAGCACGTCGTCGAGCAGTACCACCGGGGTCGACCCCACCTCGGCGGCGATCAGGTCCCGGGTGGCCAGGCGCAGGGCCAGGACCAGGCAGCGCTGCTCACCCTGCGAACCATGGCTTCGGGCCGGGAGGCCGCCGAGGGTCACCACCAGCTCGTCACGGTGCGGACCTACCGTCGTGATCCGGCGACGCAGGTCCTCCTGGCGGGCCTCGGCCAGGGCCGCCCTCAGACCCTGCGCCTCCCAGTGGGACTCATAGGTCAGTTCCACTGGGGTGTCGGCCCGGGCCAGGACCTCGTAGTGAGCCCGGACATGGGGCAGAAGTCGCTCTGTCAGTTCCCGGCGGGCCGCCACCAGGGCCGTACCCACCTCGGCCAGCTTCTCATCCCACACGTCGAGTGTCCCCAGGGTCATGGAGTCGGGGCGACCGGCGGCCTGCCGAAGCAGGGTGTTCCTCTGTCTCAGAATCCTCTCCAGGTCGGCCCGCAGAGCGACGTTGCGGGGCCTCAACGTGACCAGCACGTCGTCGAGGAACCGTCTCCTCTCCCCCGGGCCCCCCTTGACCAGGACCAGATCGTCGGGGGAGAACACGACCACTCTCAACACACCGAGCAGGTCACGAGCCCGTCGGAGGGGTTGTCGGTCCACCTGAACCCGATTCCTTCCCCCCGCCAGGAGCTGGGCCTCTATCAACCGTGTCCGTTCGCCGATCCCCAACTCGGCCCTCAGCACGGCGGAGGGTTGCCCCTCCCGCACCATGACGTCGACTGCCGCCCCGCGAAAGGACCTCAGCCCGGCCAGGTAGCCGATCGCCTCGAGGATGTTGGTCTTGCCCTCACCGTTGGCTCCGGTGATCACGGTGAGTCCACGGGGAAAGCTCAGCTCGGTGGCGGCGTGGTTGCGAAAGTCCTCCATCCACAGGCGACTGAGGAGAACCTCCGATTCCAGGGCACCGATTCTTGGGGGCACCGGGGCTCAGGAGACCCTCACCGGCATGAGCAGGTAGAGGAACTCGGGACCGTCGAGGGACCGGATCACCGCCGGCTTGAGCGAATCCACCGTCTCGAGGCTGATCCGTTCCCCCTCCGCCGCCTCGGCCCCCTGAATGAGGTAATCGGGATTGAAGGCGACGGTGAGGTCCTCTCCGGTGTACTCGGCGTCGACCACCTCCCGGGCCTCACCCACATCCTGGGTGACGGCTTTCAGCTCGAGGCTCCCCGGACTCTGACTCAGTCGGATCGGTGCCGCCTCCCGGGCCATGAGCTTCACCCTCCTGGTGGCCTCGAGGAGATCCTCGCGGGAGACGGTCAGCCGATTGGGGTACTCACTCGGAATCAGCTGGCGGTAGTTGGGGAACTCCCCCTCGATGAGCCGGGTGGTCATCTCCACCGCCAGACCCTCGCTGGGGTCGATCTCGAAGGTGACGTCACGCTGGCCCAGTCGTACCGCCACGTCCTCGGCTCCACCGAGAACCCGTAGCAGCTCCCCGAGAGCCCGGGACGGGATCAGTACCTTCTGGCCCTCCTCGAGGACCGTGGCCCCGGGGATGTCCCTCACTGCCAATCGATAGGAATCGGTCGCCACCAGACGCAGACCCTCCTCGTGGGCCGTCAGCAGGACGCCGGTGAGTATGGGCCGTGAGTCGTCACTGCTCGCCGCCATGACCACCTGCCGGAGGCCGGCCGCCAGATCCTCGGCGGGTACGTGAACCTGCTCACCCGAGGGCTCGGTGAGGTGGGGATACTCCTCCACCGCCATGGTCCGCAGGGCGAATTCGGAGCGACCCGAGGAGATGGTGGCCTCATTGGAATCGACCGAAACCTCTATCGCCCCCGGGGAAAGGGACCGAACGATCTCCTGGGCCAGGCGCCCGGGTACGACGGTGGCCCCGGGTTCACCAACGGTCACCCCGACCTGGCTCCTGATGGTGAGATCCAGGTCACTGCCGGTGACCTGTAGGCGGTCCCCCTCGGCCTCGATCCTCAGTCCCGACAGGACGGGCAGAGTACCGCCGCGGCCGGCCACGGCCCTACCTGCCGCCCCGAGGGCCTCGAGGAGAACGTCTCGCTCACATCGGAACTTCACGACTCATCCTTTGCTGTCTGCTGTAACGGTGGGAAGATTGATATTCAGGTAGTGGTGTCAGTAGGTGCTGTGGATTGTGGGCAAGGGGCACAAATCCCTGCTCAGAGGCAGTTTTTGATGGCGTGGACTTACCCCCAGCCTTCCACAGGCAAACCGGATCGTGATGGACCGTGGGCCCGGGGTGTGGATGAGTGCTCCGTGTCCACCGGCCTTCCCCAACGATGGGCACCGGGTTGTCCCCAGGCATCGTGCCGGCTGGAACCCGGGAGGGGCGGGTGGTGGCGGGTCCGGCCACCGGGATCGCGGTGATCGTCGTGTTCATGGGGATTTGATCTCGTGGATGAGGGCGGTGACCTGCTCGTAGATCTCGCGTCTCTCGGCCATCTGCTTGGAGATCTTGTCCACGGCGTGGATGACGGTGGTGTGGTCCCGACCCCCGAATTGTCGGGCGATCGCCGGATAGCTCAGTTCGGTGAGCTCCCGTGAGACGTACATGGAGATCTGCCGGGCGGTGACCAGGGCTCGGTGGCGGCGACGGCCGGTGAGTTCATCGAGGGTGAAGTCGAACATCTCCGATGTGGCCTCGAGGATTCGGCCGATGGTTATGGGACGGGGTTCTCCGTCGGTGACGATGTCGGAGAGGACGGCGGTGGCGCTGTCGATGTTCAGGGCCTCGCCACTGAGGCTGGCGTAGGCGCCGACGCGGATGAGGGCCCCCTCGAGCTCGCGGATGTTGTTGGTGATGTTGGAGGCTATGAACTCCAGTACGTCGGGGGGAACCGGCAGATCCTCGGCCTCGGTCTTCTTGCGCAGGATCGCCAGGCGGGTCTCCAGATCGGGGGGTTGGATGTCGGTGGTGAGACCCCAGTCGAAGCGACTGCGCAGACGATCCTCCAGGGTGGCGATGGCCCGGGGGGGTCGATCCGAGGACAGAACGACCTGACGGCCGGCCCCGTGGAGGGAGTTGAAGGTGTGGAAGAACTCCTCCTGGAGGCCCTCTTTGCCCTCGATGAACTGGATGTCGTCGACCAGCAGGATGTCGATGTCGCGGTAGCGGCGCTTGAAGGCGGTCTGGCTGTTGTTGCGGATGGCCTCCACGAACTCGTTCAGGAAGGTTTCCGTGGAGACGTAGCGGGTGCGGTAGCCGGGGTAGTTGTCGAGTATGTAGTGGACGATGGCCTGCAGCAGATGGGTCTTTCCCAGGCCCGCCCCGCCGTGGATGAACAGGGGGTTGTAGCTGCGCCCGGGGCGCTCGGCCACGGCCAGGGCGGCGGCGTGGGCGAAGCGGTTGGAGGCACCGGTGACGAAGGCCTCGAAGGTGTAGCGGGGATTGATGGCGTCGCTGTACCCGTCGGAGGCGGCGGTGGTGGGTCCCCGGTCCGGATTCCGTGAGGGGCGGACCTCGTCGAGGGTGAGCTGGGCGGGAAGGGTCACCGGCTCGTCCGGTATCGGCGCCACCGGGGGTGTCACCAGGATGTGAAGGGTGCGCCCGGGGCCGATGGCCTCGGTGACCATGGCCATGAATCGGCCCTCGATCCTCTCCCGGATCAATTTGCTGGGTACCTCGATGGTGAGCTGCGACTCGTCCACCGAGATTGGTACGACGGCCTCGAAGGTGCTCCGCCAGACCGCGTCGGCGACCTGGGAGCGTAGGAATTCCGCGGCTCTGGACCATTCCTCTGCGGCGGGACCGGAGTGATCCTCTGTCTGCTGATGCAAGGTGATCTTCCCCTGAAAACAGTCTGCTCACGGAGTCCACATGTTGTGGATAAGCCTGTGGGAAGCGAGTGGTGGAGATACCCGGGACCGAGGTGATCACCGGCGGGGGCGGCCCGGCGGCCCGATTTCGGGGAAGGAGGAAACTACCACCTGGGTTGTGGATCTGACCAGTGGGGACGTCCTTGACGGGTGGGGGGATTGCCGAACCGGCCCGGCGGCTCTACCCTCTTTGCGGCAGTCCCCGTGCTGGTGCTCCGCGCTCCAGATCGCGAATTCGGGAAATCGCCCGGTCGCCCGACGGCCGATCCTTCATCGGCATCCCCCTCGGGGCCCTTTCTCACGGACGGAGTAGTTCCGTCCCGGAGGTCAACAGTGAAGCGCACCTATCAACCGAACACCCGCCGCCGGGCCCGCCGGCATGGTTTCCGTCATCGCATGTCCACCCGGGCGGGGAGGGCGATCATCAACGCCCGTAGACGGAAGGGACGCCAGCGGCTCAGCGCCTGATCGACAGTTGCCGCAGCGGAGCCGATTTCTCCCGCCTCTCGGGGGAGGGTCGTTCCCGCTCCTCACGGCATCTGTGGATCAGATTCGTGTCCGATCCCGAGGTCCATCCCCCCAGGGTGGCCTTCGCCATCGGGCGGCGCAATGGTCCCTCGGTCCGACGAAACCGGGTGCGGAGGCGCATTCGGGCCATCCTCGGGGAGATCGCCCCGGAAATGGCGCCGGGTCTCTACCTCATTGGCTGGAAGGGTCCGATCCGCGAGGTTGACTTCACCCAACTCAGGAACGAATTGGTCGATCTGATGAGCAGAAGCAGGGAAAGCAGTTGAGGCCCACGACGGGACCCCCATCGGTGGGGGCCCGGGCGGCACGGCGGGTGATCACCTGGTATCAGGCGTTCTCACGAGGGCGTCCCCCGGTGTGCCGGTTCGAACCGACCTGTTCCCACTACGCCGAGGAGGCCATCGAGACCCATGGTCTCATCCGGGGAGGGTGGTTGTCCGTGCGCCGGATCGTCCGTTGCAACCCGTGGGGAGGGTCGGGCTGGGACCCCGTTCCCGGACCCCAGGTTCACCAAACAGCGGAACCGATTCAGGAGAGAGTCAGTTAGGTGTCAGCGATAACCGATCCGATCTTCAATGTTCTGGCGGCCATTCTGGCGGCCTGCTACGCGATCACGCACAACTACGCGCTGGCCATCGCCCTGTTCACCCTGATCATCATGCTGGCCTCCACTCCCCTGACCCTCAAGAGCACCCGTTCCATGATGGCCATGCAGAGGGTCCAGCCGGAACTGAAGCGATTGCAGACCAAGTACAAGGGCGACCGGGAACGCCTCAATCAGGAGATGATGGCCCTCTACCAGAGGGAGGGAATCAACCCCCTCGGGGGCTGCCTGCCCCAACTCGTCCAGCTCCCGATCTTCTTCATCCTGTTCCGACTGCTGCGGGACCTGACCCGGATCCGGGACGGTGCGGTCAACTTCGACCCCAAGCACCTCGACCACGGCACCCGGTTGTACAAGGACCTCAGTTCGGGCCACGAGATGGTCTCCTTCGGGATCGACCTGGCCCGGCAGGCCAACAATGTGGTGCGCCAGAGTGTGGTCGAGGCCATCCCCTATCTCGTTCTGATCGCCATCACCGGGGTGACGGCCTGGTACCAGCAGAAGCAGATGCAGGCCCGTCAATCGGATTCCACGGCGCCCACCAACTCGCAGCAGCAGATGCTGATGAAGGTGATGCCCTACACCCTGCCGCTGTTCTCCTTCTTCATGCCCCTGGGCATGGTGATCTACTTCATCATCTCCAACATGTGGCGGGTGGGCCAGCAGGCCTACATCCACCGGTCGGGCCCTCCCGAGAGCCTGGTGAACGACAAGGGTGGCAAGGGCCCGGTGATCGACGTCGACGAGGTGGACGGGGGCAAGGAGGGCAAGAGGGCCAAGCCCACCCCGAAGGGTCGCAAGGGTGGCGACGATCCATCCAAGAGCCCAACTGCGGAGGGCGACGCGGACACCGGGGACACCGGCAAGGGTCGCTCAGCCCGCTCCGCCACCCCGGCCCGGAAGGCCACGGGACCACGGCGGCCCCGCCCCCCGCGTCGCAAGAGTCGACCCGTGAACCCGGGACGTCCGGCCCGGGGTGGCCGGTCATCCCGCAAGGAGGGTTCGGGAGAGGACAAGGGTGGTCGATCACGTCGCCGCCCCAAGTCCACACCCCGGGGAGGGACCGCCAAGCCCGGCGGCAAGCCCGCCCCCACGGGACGAACCGGTGGCGACACGCCGAAGAAGAAGCGCAAGCGGAAGAAGCGCTGAGATGCAGCGTTCCCCGAGGGAAAGGGTTCACATCTAGTGGAATGGGTCGAGATCACGGCCGCCACGGTCGCCCAGGCCAGGGAAAAGGCCCTCGATCGGCTGGGTGTGGATGCCAGTGACGCCGAAATCGAGGTACTGGCCGAGCCTCAGAAGAGACTCCTGGGACTGAGGCGCAGCTCCGCCCGGGTGAGGGCCCGGGTGAAGCCCCGCAAGCCCCGGCCGAAACGGGAGAGACCGGGCAGGGAGCGATCGGCCCGTTCCTCCCGCGCCAATGGCCGCCGGGCCCGCTCCGGAGGTAAGGGCGGAGCGACGAAGCGGACCTCTGACAGCGGATCGGAGTCAGGGTCGGGCCCGACCTCCACTCCCCCATCGACTCAGAAGACCACCCGCCGCACCCGTGGCGTCGGTACGTCGGCCAAGGCTGGTTCGGGTCGTTCCGGGAACGGTGCTGGTGGTTCGGGGAGCGGGTCGGCCAAGGCTGGTTCGGGTCGTACCCGTCGTCGCCGGCGTGGAGGTGCCTCGCGTTCGAAGGTCAAGCAGGCCGGCGCTCCCGACTCCCAAGCAGAAAGTAGGGTCGAGGAGTCCGCTTTGAAATCAGAAGTAGCGGGGACCCCGACCTCCCCTACTTCGACATTAGAAGTAACAACCAACAACGGCGTCCGTCGTCGAACCCGTAGATACTCTCCCCCGACCGGGGGGGACAAGGAGGCAGCAACCGTGACCGAGGAAATGACCTTGGAGGAGCAGGGCCAGGTGATCGTCGATTTTCTCGACGGCCTGGTCAAGGAGTACGAGGCATCGGGTCAGGCCCGGGTGGTGGAAATCGACGAGGACCGCATCGAGGTCGCGATCGATGGCTCGGACCTGGGATTCCTCATCGGACCCGGTGGCGACACCCTGATGGCCCTGCACGAGGTGACCAAGACAGTTCTGCAACGCAAGGCGGGTGCTGGTCCGCGAGCCCGCCTCCGTCTTGACGTGGCCGGATATCGTGAATTCCGTCGAGCGGAGCTGGCCAAGTTCGTGGAGGAGATGGCGGAGAAGGCGCGAGCAGGGGGCATCGAGGTGGCCCTGGAGCCCATGAGTGCCGCCGATCGCAAGGTGGTTCACGACACCGCCAACGAGATCGAAGGCGTGGACACCATCTCCGTGGGTGATGACCCCCGCCGTCGGGTGGTTCTGGTACCCACTGACGAGTAGACGAGTGGCAGAGACCAATTAGCGGATTCATGGTGGACGATGACGGCGGGATCCTCCGGCAACAGCTGGAGAGGTCCCGCCGTCTCGGCTTTTTGGGGCCCGGGGCGGTGGCCGAACACATCGAACAGGCCCGGGTACTGGCGAAGACGATTGAGTCATCGGCGATGGGAGCCCGGATCGGGGACGGCTCCCTACTCGACCTCGGTTCCGGTGGGGGTATACCGGGGTTGGTGCTCCTGGCTGAAATGTCGTGGTCGAGGGTCGTACTCCTCGATCGATCCGAGCGCCGATGTGAATTTCTGCGATCGGCGGTGACGGCCCTCCGGGTAGCGCGACCTGGGGGGACAGAGGGTGATTCGGAGAAGGCCGATGTTTCCGTGGTGTGTGGATCGGCTGAGTCGCTGGCCCACCAACCGGATCTTCGTGGGCAATTCGATTTGGTCGTGGCCCGGGGCTTCGGTCCCCCGGCCACCACGGCGGAGTGCGGGGTCGGCTTCCTCGGTCTCGGCGGTCACCTCCTGGTGACCGACCCCCCGGGAGGCCGAATTTGGGAGAGGCTCGGTCTGCTGAAGCTGGGTCTGGAGCTGGTGGAGCATTCAACGGGCCGGCCGGCGTGGACCCTGCTGGAGCGCACCGGGGAGTTGTCCGAGGACATCCCCAGACCGGAGGGACGCAGCCGGCGGCGGCCGTTGTTCTGATCGGCCACGGGAGAGGGTGAGTTCCCCGTACCCCCTGAGTCGTAAGGCCGGGACTCTTCGATGTGCTGTCCGCCCACACCGCCCCGGCTTCCCGTTCCACGTGGAACCGCAGGCCGGGACTCTTCGATGTGCTGTCCGCCCACACCGCCCCGGCTTCTCTGACCCCGTGGGACGGCACTCGCTCATCGCCGTCATGAGCTCACTTATTGGAGGACCGACGAGTCGGGGGTCACCGGATCCTCTACAACCAGGTGGTGTGGTGGATTGCCGGGCGTCAGAGCGCAGGCGTCGGAGAAACTGGCTATCGTCCGGCGCCGGGGATCTCTGGGTGGAGTGGTGTCCAAGTCGGAGGTCGTTGGATGGCCGCAAGGATGCGCCGGCCCAGTTCCACGTGAAACCGGGCCCAGCCCGACCCGGGAATAAACCCGCCGAGGGTCCTTGACTGTGGCCCTGCCCTTCGCCACCATCGTGACCATGAGGGCGGGCATGAGCGCGCTCGGCACGAAGCACGGGGAGCGGATGACCGCACGTATCATCGCCATCGCCAATCAGAAGGGGGGGGTCGGGAAGACCACCACGTCGGTCAATCTCTCGGCCGCCTTGGCCGAACTGGGCCATCGCACCCTGCTCGTAGATCTGGATCCTCAGGGCAATTCGACCACGGGGGTGGGAATCGACCCCAGGTCGTTGGAAACATCCATCTATGATGTCCTGGTTGGTGAGGCGAGCCTGGATGACTGTATTGAGGTGACCTCGGTACGGCACCTCTTCCTGGCCCCGGCATCCCTCGACCTGGCTGGGGCCGAGATTGAACTGGTACCGATGTTCTCCCGCGAGCTGAAGCTCAAACAGGCTGTGGATGAGATCGCAGATGACTTCGACTTCATCTTCATCGACTGCCCACCATCACTCGGGCTACTCACGGTCAACGCCATGGCCGCGGCGTCGGAGATCATCATTCCCATCCAGTGTGAGTACTACGCCCTGGAAGGGGTGGGGCAACTCCTGGGCAACATCAAGATGGTCCAGCAGAATCTGAATCCCACCCTGGAGATATCGGCCATAATTCTGGTCATGTACGACGCTCGTACGAAACTCTCCGACCAGGTTGCCACCGAGGTCCGGCGGCACTTCGGTGATCGTGTCTGCCGCACGGTGGTACCCAGGACGGTGAGGCTCTCCGAGGCACCCTCCTTCGGACAGCCGATCACCGTCTTCGACCCGATCAGTCGAGGGGCCATCGCCTATCGCGAGCTTGCCAAGGAGGTCAGTGATGCCCAGGCGTGAACCGCCCGAGCGGGTTTGGATTCAGAAGGAGATTGAGTACGGGCGGCCAGCACCTTGCTTTCCAGTACCTTGCTTCGGGGTCACCAGTGGGCCGGGTGCTCACTGATGGCCAGACCGGGCGGCCTCGGGCGGGGTCTTGAGGCTCTCATACCCACCGACAACGCAACTTCGTCGTCAGCGGTGTTCAGGGAAATTCCCCTTGATCACATCGTGGCCAATGAGTATCAGCCCCGGCATCACTTCGACGAAGAGGCACTACAGTCGCTAGCCGATTCTATTAGAGAATTGGGAGTACTGCAGCCGGTTCTGGTGAGGGAGACTGAGCCGGGCAGCTACGAACTGGTGGCGGGGGAGCGACGGTTCCGGGCCGCCCGTCGGGCCGGACTCCGGACCTTGCCGGCGGTGGTTCGCGATATCGATGACGTGGGTTCGCTGGCCCGGGCGGTGGTGGAGAACATTCATCGTGAGGACCTTCACCCCCTGGAGGAGGCGGCCGCCTACCGGCAGTTGATAGAGGACTTCGGATTGACCCATGACGATCTGGGGCGACGCCTCGGACGCTCCCGGGCCGCGATCTCCAACACCCTGAGACTCCTGCAGCTACCGCCCAAGGTTCAGAAATTGGTGGCCGGAGGAGAGTTGAGTGCCGGCCATGCCCGGGCTCTTCTGGGCCTGGCGGCCCGGGAGGACCAGGAGAGCCTGGCCGAGCGAGTCGTCTCGGAGGGGATGTCGGTACGGGCCGTCGAGGCCCTGGTTCGTGATGCGGCGGGTGGGTCCTCCGACACACCTGAGCCGACACCGGCCCAAGACGATTCCGGGGATTCGGTGGGTGGAGTCCGGCCCGCGGCCCTGTTGGAGTTGGAGGAGCTCCTGGCCGAGCGCCTGGCGACCACGGTGAGAGTTCAGATGGGAACCCGAAAAGGGCGAATCACCATTGACTTCGCCACTCTGGACGATCTGGAACGAATATTCCTCCTCATTCAGAGCGAATGAGAAATTTGCACTGGCACAAGGAGTCGGATAGTCGTCCCAAAGTGATGATGAGGCCGAAAATCATCACTCATGGGTACCTCTCGTGAGATTGATGGCGCTACGAGCAGGACAGTCTCATCGTCTACCTGAGCTTGAGATAACAGGTCCACCCGTTAACTCGAAGTAGAGTGTCCACAGGCTGTGGTCAAACCTGTGGGAAAGGCTGGAATCTGCCCCCCAGCCCCGTGGGGACCTGCCTGGACAGAGACGATTCGATCAATCGCCCCGGCTCTGTTCGGTCCAGCACCGTACCGAGGCGGCGATGGCGGAGGCCACCCGGGCGTTGGCCGGGACCAGTCGGTCCGCGCCGCCGAGGCGACACAGCACGGCCGGCATGCGAGTCTCCCGGAGGATGGCGATTCTCATACCGGTGGTGGTGACCGGCCCCAGAAGGGGAGAGATCCGCTCGGCGAGGAGAGCGGCGAGATGGCGGCCGCCCACCGAGACCGAGTTCCGGGAGCGGAAGTAGCAGATCTGGCGTTGATCGGGACGGGTCTGCAGGCCTATGAACAGCTGGGCCCCGAACTGGTTGGCCTGGGCGGCCTGTTTGGACCAGTTGGGATCGGCGGTGACGATCACGTGGGCACCGCTCTCGTTGAGTGTCCTGCGTACGGCGGCGGCGAGGGTGTTCATCCCACCGTTCTCCCCGATCACGATTCTCATGGCCCCGAGAGATCCCGAGGACAACAGGTACTGCTGCTCTTGGAGAACATGGACCACGCTCTCGGCCGGAAACCCCCTCCGGCCCAGTCGTTCCAGGGCCCGGAGGGTCTCGGGTCCGACCACCCCATCGGGCACCAGGCCGACGTTCCGCTGGAACTCCGCCGTGGCCCGGGCGGTCCTCTCGGCAAATATCCCGTTGGCCGGCCCGGCGGGGAATCCGAGGGCGGCCAGGTCCCGTTGGAGCTGGGCCACGTCCTCACCCCTCATGGGTGGGGACTGTGTGTAGAGGAGGCGGGAACCAGGCACGTAGGCCGCCTCGATCAGGGAGGCCCAGGTGTCGGGTCCGCAGATGCCGTCGGCGTCCAATCCGGAATCGGCCTGGAATCCACGGACGGCCGCCCGGGTCCGCTCCCCGAAATCACCGTCGACGGACCCCACGTCGTAGCCCAGATCAGTCAGTCGTCGTTGCAGGTCGACCACATGGTCGCCCGAGGATCCGATCCCGAATGCGCGGATCAGAGGAATTCGTCGAGCTCCTTGACCAGGGCACCCTTGGGCTTGGCGCCGACCAGACGTCGGGCCACCTCACCGTCCTTGAACACCAGCATGGTGGGGATGCTCATCACCTGGTACCGCTGGGCGAGGGCCGGGTTGGAATCGACGTCGACCTTGGCCACGACGATGTTGTCGTGCTCATCGGCGATCTCGGCCAGGATCGGAGCGATCATCTTGCACGGGCCGCACCACTCGGCCCAGAAGTCGACGATGACCGCCTTGTCCGAGGAACCGACTAGTTCGTCGAAGGTGTTTTCGGTGAGATGCTCGATCCCTGCAGACATGGACACTCCTGTTTGGCGGCTATTGATGGTACCCGAACCGCGACAACCGGCCGGGGTGGGGTCAAATTCCCGGTCAGCCCTCCTGGGCCTCGAGCCAACGTTCGGCGTCGATGGCGGCCATGCAGCCCGATCCGGCGGCGGTGATGGCCTGGCGGTACCAGTCGTCCTGGACGTCACCACACGCGAAAACCCCCTCGACGCTCGTTTTGGAGCGGTTGTCGAAGGTCATGAGATAGCCGTTGTCCAGTAGGTCGAGCTGGCCTTCGAACAATTCGGTGTTGGGTCGGTGACCGATGGCGACGAACAGTCCCGTCAGCGGCAGGATCCGTTTCTGGCCGGTGACCGTGTCGCGAACCTCGACCCCCTCCAGCTTGTCCGAACCGAGGAGATCGCTGACGGTGGCGTTCCAGAGGAACTCGATCTTGGGATTGTTGCGGGCCCGCTCCTGCATGATCTTGGAGGCCCTCAGTTCATCCCGTCGGTGGATCACGGTTACCTTCTCGGCGAACCGGGTCAGGAACAGGGCCTCCTCCATGGCTGAGTCCCCCCCGCCCACCACACCGATGTGCTGACCGCGGAAGAAGAATCCGTCACAGGTGGCGCAGGTGGACAGACCATGGCCGAGGAGACGGGCCTCGGCCTCCAGCCCGAGCATGAGGGAACGGGCGCCGGTGGACACGATCACCGACTTCGATCGGTACTCGTCGTCGCCCACCCAGGCTCCGAACGGTGGTTGGGAGAAATCCACCCGGGTGACCTTGTCGGTGATGAACTCGGCTCCGAAACGTTCGGCCTGGGCCCGGAAGTTCGCCATCAGCTCGGGACCCTGGATGCCCTCGGGAAACCCCGGAAAGTTCTCGACCTCGGTGGTGAGCATGAGCTGACCTCCGGGTTGGTCGGAGGTGGAACTGGGGGCCCCCTCGATCACCAGCGGGTTGAGCTGGGCCCGGGCGGCGTAGATGGCGGCGGTGAGCCCAGCGGGGCCCGAACCGATGATGATCACGTCTCGAACTTCGGTCATGGGGGCTTTGTCTCCTCTATCCGGGGACTTCGGTCAACAACCGGGGGAGGTGATTGCTTCCCGGTTCCGGATCGGCGGTGTCAGGGGGTCCTCTTGGACCAGAGAACCAGGCCGACGAGACCGAACACGGCCCCGAGGATCAGGTAGACACCCCAGACCTCGCCGGGCAGGTAGCCGTCCAGCAGGTGGATGAAGGCGATCAGGACCAGGAGCAGGGCGACGACCGCCGCCACCACCACGATGAGACCGTAGACGATGGCGCGTACGACCTTGAGCAGGGGACCGGTGGTGCGGTCGCGCACCTTGTCCACGAGCCCGACGAACTTGTCGGTCGCCTGAACCCCCCAATCGGTCTTGGTCTCGAGCTGATCGGTCATGCCCCGATGCTAACCAAATGGTGCCCACCGGTGGACCGTGGAACTCACATGGGGCCGCAAAGCTCGCGGTAGGGGTCGCGGAGGGCCGGTTGCGGCGTCGGCCTGGGGGCACTGACCACAATCAGGGCAGTGGCGTGGGTCCATCCAGCAGTAGACACCCGGCGGGTTCAAAGCGGATCCGGAAACGCTCCCCCGAAGAGGTGGTCACAGCCAGGCTCAGACCGGGTTCGGAGTTGTCGACGGGTTCGCTCGAGACCAAATCGTCGGGAATCAGACCGAGATCGGCGGCGCATCTCAGCAGGTCCGCGTCAACCGGCTGCGTTCCCCCGGCGGCGACCGCGGTGGGTGCCGGGGCCGCCGTCGACTCCGCCGCCAATTCCGCCGCGGGCGATGAGGCGGCCCCGGATTCCGTGAGGCCCGCCCGCCCCGCGCTGTCGTCCATGGCCTGGGGTGAGAGCTCCATGGCCCCCGCCGGAGGGGCCGAGTCGCCGTCGGTAGCCATTGCCGCGGTCGTGGCGACGGCGGCCGTCTCAGCGGAGTCACGGTCGGGGCCGCCGCCGTTCCTGACGACCAACCCGATGCCGAGCATCACCAGAACGATCGCCGCCGCGGCACTGGCGATGGCCCCTCGATGGAGCATCGGTCCCCGGGCGGGCCGCCGTCGGTTCCGGGAGGGGGAGGTTGTCATGGAGGTGACGGCCGCACCACCAGGTGTGACGGTGTGAGTCTCCTCCCGTCGATCGAATTCAGCCAGGGCCGCCTCGATCGCGACACGGGCCGGGGGAGGAGTCCCGATGGGCTCGGGACTGGCCCGCAGGGCCTCACGCACGATCCTGAATTCCTCCAGCCGGGCCCGGGCCCGGGGATCGGCCTCGACGGCGCGACGCTCGGCCTCGGTGGCCTCCCCGTCCACTATGGCGGAGAGCAGCTCGTCGTCGGGTCGCTCAGGCATGGTCATCAGTATTGACGTCGGGGGAACCACTCCTGGTTCCCAACAGTTCGGCGAGATGGCCGCGACCCCGGGCGATCCGGGATCTCACCGTGCCCGGGGGAATGCCCAGCGTCTCGGAGATCTCGGCGTAGTCCAGGTCGTAGACATCTCTCAGAATCACCGGAATCCGAAATTTCTCGTCCAATTCGGCCAGGGCGGTGGAGAGTCGATCCCCCTCGGCCAGGCGGTCCTCGAACACCGTGGGCGGTGGAGGGGGCTCGTGTTCCTGGAGATCAGTGGGTTCGGGTCGCCGCCGCCTGCGCCGCAGTTCGTCCAGGCAGGCGTTCGTGGCGACACGATAGGACCAGGTCCGAAAGCTCGCCCGGCCGTCGAAGCGGTCCAGGCCCCTCACGATGGCCAGGAGGGCCTCCTGTGTCGCGTCGGCGGCGTCGGCGTCGTTGCCGGTGATGCGCCGGCACACCGACCAGATGCGGTCGTGGTGTCGGCCGAGGAGGTCCTCCAGGGCCGATCGGTCACCCGCGGCGGCGAACCGAACCAGATCTTCGTCGGATCGCTCCACGTCGGGGAGAGTACCCGCTGGGCCCGGCTCCGCTCGGTTCAGCGGATCTCCACCGGATGCCCGCCGACCTCGATGTCGGTGATGATCACCCGGTACTCGGGTCCCTCCCCGAGATCCGTGATCCAAAGCAGGACGCTGCGGGCCGTTGGACCGTCGAGTTCGAGGGCGGTGACGGGGTCGACATCGGTGGCCGTGGCGACGGGCTCGCCCCAGTCGATCGTGTCGGCGGGGGAGGTGTCGGAGACGTAGAGCTCGAAACTCCAGCCACGCTTCGGGGAACGGACGGTGACCGTCCGGAGCGAGACCGGTTCACTCAGTTCCACGATCAGTCCCACCCCGTCCTTGAGACCGCCGAAATCGGAGCTGTTGTAGCGTTCCGTTCTCCAACCCCGGCCGGGATCACCGTCGTTGACGAGCGCCGTTCGTTCGGGGTGTTCACTCAGATCCCCGTACGGATCGAAATCGGTGATGCCGACTATCGCGACCCCGGGCACCGTGGTCGTGGGGCGGTCGGCGACCGCGGTGGGGAGGGGTTCGGTGGTTGTGGGTGCCGGGTTGGGCTCGAATCCGACGGCTTCCCGCGCATTGTCGATGATGGTTCTACCCACCTCGGTGGAACGAAGGAGCGCCGCCACTCCGATGAGGACCGCCGCCATAGCCACCACCACGGTCACCGGAAGGAGCCATGCCCGCTCCCGGGAGATGAAACCCCGCCGCGGCGATTCAATGGTTTCGGTGGGGGGCAGAGTCCGCAGCACCTCCCCGAAGGCGGCGGCGTCCCGCCAGCGTCGGTCGGGATCGGGTTCGAGCGCACCCTGGACGGCCGCCACGACCGCGGGGGGAAGATTCGGACTCAGCTCGATGCGACCGGCCTCGACCGATGGCGGTGTCCCCGCCATCAACTCGTGGGCCATCACCCCCATGGCGAAGACATCGGTTCTGGTATCGGCCTCCGGACCGGGTCCCGAGATCTCCGGAGGGGTGATCACCGCCGGGCCCACACCCCCGGTACCCAGATCGGTCACCACCCAGCGGCCGTCCTCGGTGCGGGCGACCCCGTCGAGGGTGGGATTGCGGTGGATCAGTCCCTCCGAGTGGGCGGCGGCCAGGGCCGACGCGACCTCCCCCATGACCGACAGTCCCTCGGAGGGGAGGAGAGGTCCTGACTCCCGTAGCACCCCGCGGAGCGTCTCGCCGAGGACCGGCTCGGTGATGACGGCCATGTCCCCGCCAGTTCCGACTCGGTCCAGCACCCGAACCAGACCCTCATGTTCCATCTTGGCCATGGCCAGTGATTCGGACTCGAATCGGGCCGCGAAATCCGCCCGGGAGGCGAACTCGGGTCTCAGCGTCCGAATGGTCACCGGACGGGTCAGCTTCAGATCCCGACCCCGCCAGAAGCGCACCACGGGGCCCTCGGCGATCAGCTCCTCCAGCAGGTAACGATCTCCGGGCACCCGGGGCGCCTCGGAATCGCTCACGGGGTCATTCCGATACCAGGAAGGTGATCCCCATCGTGCCCGGTCCGGCGTGGGCGCCGATCACCGCCCCGATCTCACCCACCACTATCTCGTCGTCGTAGACCTCGTTCAGGGTGGCGACGAACCGGTCCACGTCGGGACAATCGGCGTGCATGACCGCCAACGACTCCACGGGAGAGTGCTCGCGCACCTTTTCGGCGAGGAGCTTCAGGGCCCGGGCCCGGGTTCGCTGCTTTCCCGCCTCGACCACCGAGCCATCCTTGACCTCGATGATGGGCTTTATCGACAGCAGCGATCCGAGCATGGACCGGGCGGCTCCGATCCGCCCCCCCTTGCGCAGGTTCTCCAGGGTGTCCAGGGCGGCGAAGGCCCGGGTGCGGCGGGCATCGGATCGGGCCCGGTCGGCCACCTCCTCGGCCGTGGCACCGCCCTCCGCCAGTCGCGCCGCCCTCAGGACCAGGTTGCCCAGTCCCATGGTGACGGTCTTGGAGTCCACGACGTGAACGGCGATGTCGTCGGTGACGGACCGGGCGGCGGCCTCGGCGGCCTGAATGGTGGCCGAGAGGTCACCGGAGAGCATCACGGCCACCACCGAGTCGTAGCCGTCGGCGAGAGCATCCCTGTACACCTCCTCGAACGCACCGGGGGAGGGGGCGGAGGTCTCCGGAAGCACGTCGGCCGCTGCGCACCGTTTCCAGAACTCACTGGCATCGAGATCGACGCGGTCGACGAACTCCTCCTCCCCGAACCTCACGGTCAGGGGTACGACCGCGATGCGGTGGGACTCGACGAGTTCATCGGGCAGATCGCAGGAACTGTCGGTCACTATCTTGACGCCGGGCATCGGGTTCTCCCGTGGTGTGGTGGGCGCGGGTGTCAGTCCAAGTTATCCCGGTGGGCGGAGGGTCTCCTCATGGCGGTACGAAGCACCCTCTCGGCGGCGGGGACCCGGGCCCGGGCCGCCAGGAGCAGGTAGGCCAGGCCGGCCGGGCCGACCGCGGCGACCATGTCCACACCGGTCGGTAGGGATGAGGTGAGACGGCCGAGGACCACCAGCAGCACGGCGGCGGCAACCGAGGGTGGGACCAGGCGCCTCCAGTGGCGGTCGGTGAGTGATTGCAGGCCGAACCGTCGGAGGAGGCTGCGTCGGAGCAGTCCGAACTCCACCCACGCCCCCAGGGCCGATGCCAGGGCCAGGGCCACGGCACCCAATCGGAGGGGTAGATCCTGGTTCTCCCGGATGGACAGGGGCAGGGGGCGTAGTACCAGGTTGGTCATCTGACCGAATCCGGTGATCTGGTGGTTGTAAAGGAAGAACCGGTCGAACTGGAACATGATCAACAGGCCGACCGTCAGGGCGAAGGTGAATCGGACCACGGCGTAGCGGGCCGGGGTGACCGAGTCACCTATGCCGTAGAACACGTTCTGGAGGAAGCGGGAGGCCGACACCCCGATCAGGCCCAGGGCGTAGCTGCCCAGCACCAGGGAAATGAGCAGCACCTCATCACCGCTCAGGTCCGAGATCGGCAGCAGGTCGAACACCGTGCCGACCACCCGGGGACCGGCGAAGACGTAGGTGACGGCTATGAACGTCACGAAGAAGCCGATCTGCATGAGGCCCTCCCGGGTGCGGCGGGCCAGTTCCCCCACCTGACCGACCCCGGTGCGGGCGATCTCGGGGAGCTCAGCGGCGGCGACGCTCAGGGCGAAGAGGGCCACCGGGAGTAGGTACAGCACCTGTGCCGCCCCCAGTGCGGCCAGGGCGCTGATCGCCAGCAACGAGGCCAGCCCCAGATCGAGGAAGGCGGCGATCTGAACCGAACCCCTTCCCACCAACACCGGACCCAGGCGGCGGAGAAAGTCCCGGAACGCGGGATCGCCGAAGTCGGTCCTCACTCCGATGTGGGGATTGACCCGGAGCACGGCGGGGAGTTGAACCGCGAACTGCAGCAGACCCCCGGCGGTCACCGCCCAGGCCACGGCCACCGCCAGACCGGTCTTGGTGAACACCGCGGCGGTGACCGCTATCACCACCGATATCTGGAGGATGTTGGTGAGAACCGGCGCCACGTAGGACAGGAAGAAACGGCGGTGGCTGTTGAGCACGCCGAGGGACCACGCCGACAGGGCGAGCAACCCGATTCCGGGGGTCATTATCCGGACCAGGCGCACGGTGAGGACGTGAGCGTCGGGAGGCAACCGCCAGGCCACCGCACTGGTGATCGGATCGGCGAAGATCACCCCGAGGGTGACCAGGATCCCGGTGACGGCCACCAGGAAGGCGGCCACGGTGGAGGCGAGCACGCCCGCCCTTTCCCGGTCGTCGTCAACCAGCCCGGAGTAGACGGGAATGAAGGACGCCGACAGAACGCCCGAACCCAACATGTTCTGAAGCAGATTGGGTATCCGAAGGGCCGCCGTGTAGGCCGAGGCGGCCGTGCCCAGGCCCAGTGTTCCCCGGACCAGGGCCTCGCGGAACAGCCCCGACACCCGGCTGAGCAGGATCCCGGAGAAAACGGCACCAGAACCCCGGCCGACCTCGACGCCCCCGTCGGTCTCCCCGCCCGTTCCGGGGTCACGGCTGACGGTACTCATCGAGTTTTCCGCCGGAGTAGCTCACGACCCCACCAGAGGACCAGAACCGCTCCGGCTCCCACCGTCAGCAGGATGCCGACCCCCGAGGGCGTGTTGGCCCTGATGGTGAGAGACACCGAGCGCAGCTGGAGTCGACCATCGGGTGACAGGACCTGGATGTCCATGGGAAAGCTGCCGGCGGAGAGCACCTCCACGGAGAACTCCTGATTGGTTACCCCGGGCTCGAGGCGGATGGTGGTGCTCTCGCCGTCGTCGAGGTCCACGAATCGGACCTTGTCGGACAGGAATCGGACCTTGACCCTCATCGGATACGGGGCGGTGTTCTGGAAGCTGAGTGGTATGACCGCCTCGCGTGAGGTCAGGTTGATGGATCGAATCGGGGGGGCGACGATGGCCGAGGTCTCCCTCTTTATGGAGTCGATCGTGTCGGACCAGGTGATCTCACGTTGATCACCCGTCACCCCCGACGCCAGGCTGAGCAGCAGGCGGTCATGGAGATCGTCGTAGAGGAAAACCGTGTCCTCGTCCTTGATCATCGACCGGTAGCCCTCGAGGGTGTCGGCGGCCCTCCGGTAGAGATCCAGGTCCCCCTCCAGACGGTCGGGTTGGGTGTCGCGGACCAGGTTGCGGATCAGTGGTCTGCCTTCGGAGTCGACGGGTCCGGGCACGGTGAAGGCCACCGGAAGGGCGGCGACGTCGAACACCGGTGCGCTCTCGGCCAGTCCGGAGAAGAGCTGACCGGAGAAGACGGGGTCCACGGGTTCGGCCGTGCGGTACATGAGCGCGGCGGCGTGGGGCTCCCCGTCGAGGCCCAGGACGGCCAGCTGAGCCAGGACACGGTGGGCGGCCAGGACGGGATCCTCGAAGCCGCCGGCCACCGACATGTCCGGCCGTACGACCAGGGCGTCGAGGGTCCCCTCGGGGGTGTTCACCTCTATCGGGGTGGTCAGGGCCACGCCATTGTCCCCGCCGAGGAGAACCTGTCGCACCCCCCGCTGCCGCAGGACACCGGCCTCGCGGTCACTCAACCCGTCGGGGGCGGCCCACAGGGTGGTGGAGGGGTCGATGCCCACGCGATCACCGATGGTGCGTGTTCCCCAGGAGAACAGCTCCTCCCGTTCGGACTGGAGTCCGGCCAGTTCCAGGGCGAGTTCATCCACGGGTACGTAGGAGGTGGCCACCACGTTGGCCGATGCCAGACGTTCGGTCAGCCGCTCGATGGTGTCGGAGTCGGTGAGGCGGTCCAGGAGAATGGGACTGATACGTACGCTCACGGGGACGTCGGGATTGAGGATCAGGGTCTGGGCCCACACGGAGGTGGAGTCACCGGGTTGGAGGGCACCGGTGGCCGTCAGGGCGGGAAACACGTCGAAGTCCACGAACGGGGTGACCACGGTACGGCGGATCCGATCTACGGCGGGGTTCCCCAGCGTCACCAGATGGGTCACCAGCTCTCCCAGGGGTACTTCCTCGGCGTTGGTGAGGGTGACCACCACCGGGTACACGCCGGGATCGCCCAGTTCGAGCCGGGGGGTGGGAACCTGATCCGCTCCCTGATCGTCTCCGGGGAGGTCGGGGGCGGGGCCCAGTTCCAGGGTTATCGAGGTCCGGCCGTCGGCAGCGGGGGCCAACTCGGCCACGGTGAAACTCCAGTTGCCGAGTTCCTCTCCGTCGGGGTTGTCGACCCTGCGGTTGAAGTCCGACAACGAATCCACCCGGTCGCGGACGGAGATCACCACCTTGTCGGTGTCCTCGATCACCCCCGGTAACCGGACACCGAGGGTGAACTGGTCCCCGGCCACCACCGTCCTGTCGGTGAGGCGAAGCCCGCCGGCACCCGGACGGGGATCGCCTCCCGATTCCTGGGCCCCCAGCGAAGGGGCGCGTCCCCCGAGTGATGCCAGCATGGTGACGAGGACCAACACGGTGAGGGTCACGGTGGCCGCGGAGTGTCTCCCGAGGTAGAGGGGGGTGCTCACGACCCGGAAACCAGTTCACATTCCAGGACGACCAGCCCCTCGGGCTCGGGTCGGAAGCCCATGTCCAGATAGAGCTGGTAGGCGCGCTCGTTCTCATATTGAGTATTGACCAGGGCGCTCCGGGCTCCACGGCGTCTCATCCAGTGAAGACCATCGGTGACGAGTTGGCGGCCCAGGCCCCTTCCCTGGTGGGAGGGAGCCACGGCCAGACGTTGGAGATATCCGACCGCA
>JALSTE010000052.1 GCA_026983855.1 Acidimicrobiia bacterium | reverse complement strand
GCACTGATTGACCCTCTCCATGACCTCCTCGAAGGTGAGGGGGCGGTTGTCCCGGGCCGAGGGCAGTCGGAATCCGTGCTCCACCAGGTTGTCCTTGCGGGAACGATCCCCGGCGAACTGACCGTGTAGCTGGGGCACCGCCACGTGGGACTCGTCGATGACCAGGAGATAGTCGTCGGGGAAGAAGTCCAGCAGGGTGTAGGGGGGCTCACCGGGACTCCGGCCGTCGATGTGCATCGAGTAGTTCTCGATGCCGTTGCAGTAGCCCATCTCCTGGATCATCTCGAGGTCGTACTCGGTTCGCATTCGGAGTCGCTGGGCCTCCAGCAGCTTGCCCTCCTCGGTGAAGGTGGCCAGTCGCTGCTGCAGTTCGACCTCTATTCCCTTGACCGCCTCGGCCATCCGGTCCTCACTGGTGGTGTAGTGGGTGGCCGGGAACACGCTGACCTCATCGAGGTCCCCCAGCCTCTCACCGGTGACCGTGTCCACCTCGCTGATGCGTTCGATCTCGTCGCCGAACATCTCGATGCGGACGGCGTGTTCCCAATAGGCCGGATGGAGCTCGATGGCGTCGCCACGGACCCGGAACTTTCCCCTCACCAGGTTCATGTCGTTGCGTTCGTACTGGATGTCGACCAGACGGCTGAGGATCTGCCGCTGGTCGATCTCGTCGCCCACCCGGAGGTGCACCAGGTTCTTCCGGTAGTGCTCGGGGGAGCCCAGGCCGTAGATGGCGGAGACCGAGGCCACGACGATGACGTCCCGTCGGGTCAGCAGGGCCGCCGTGGTGGAGTGGCGCAGACGGTCGATCTCGTCGTTTACGGTGGCGTCCTTCTCGATGAACGTGTCGCTGGAGGCGATGTAGGCCTCGGGCTGGTAGTAGTCGTAGTAGGAGACGAAGTACTCCACCCGGTTCTCGGGGAAGAACTCCTTGAACTCGTTGGCCAGCTGGGCGGCCAGCGACTTGTTGGGGGCCAGGACCAGGGTGGGTCGCCCGGCCCTCTCGATGGTCCAGGCGATGGTGGCGCTCTTGCCCGATCCGGTGATGCCCAGCAGGGTCTGGAAACGGTCGCCCCGCTCGATGCCCTCGACCAGGGCGTCAATGGCCTTGGGCTGGTCCCCCGCCGGTTCGAAGTCGGAGTGGACCACGAAGCGGGGGCGCCCGCCACCGGCCACCCCACCACCCAGGGATGCGGGAGGCGAGGCTGGGGCCACCACGGACCCGGAACCATCTACGGAAACTGTCATCCTCATCAGCATAGGGAGGGGGTGGGACCGTGCTCCGCCGCGTACCCCCACGAGTTCGCGACACTGTGTACCCCCACGAGTTCGCGACACCTCCGGTATCGCTCATACGTGGACCGTGCTCCGCCGCGTACCCCCACCAGTTCGCCACACCTCCGGTGTCGCTCATACGTGGACTGTGCTCCGCCACGAGTTCGCCACACCTCCGGTGTCGCTCATACGTGGACCGTGTACCCCCACGAGTTCGCGACACCTCCGGTATCGCTCATACGTGGACCGTGCTCCGCCACGAGTTCGCGACACCTCCGGTATCGCTCATACGTGGACCGGTCATCACCAGGCCGCAACCCCAGCACCACCGGCCCTGCACGGGATGCCACCGGCACGCACCGAGGGGGGCGTGTGGGCCCTTCGGGAAGGGTGTTCACCGCGGGTGAGTTGACCTGTGGGCCACAGTGGCTACCATCCCGCCTGTCGGGCACCGCGGTTCCCGCACCCACCCCCCCTTCCTCCGGAGTCATCAATGACCCGGAACCGATAACGGATCACGATGGCTGAAGAGAACGAAGAAGAACTGGTAGCCGAGTTGGACGACGAACTGGCCCTGGGCGAGGACGATCCGCTGCTGGTCGAGGACGTCATCGACGAGGGCGTGCCCGACGTGCTCGACGAGGACGACGTCGCCGATGTTCTCGAACTCGAGCCCGACTCCGCAAAGCCCCTCAAGGTGAAGAGCGAGGGGGAGGATGAGGAGGACGACGAGGACGAGGAGGAGGACGAGGAGGACGTCGAGGCCGCCCTCGACACCATCCTCAAGGAACGTCTCGCCGCCGACGAGGACGAGGAAGAGGACGAGGACGAGGACGACAAGGTCATCATCGTCAGTACCGAGAAGAGGAGCGAGAAGGAGAAGAACGCCGACGAGTACACATGTACCCTCTGCTTCCTCCTGATCCGCGAGTCCCAGCTCGGCCCCTCCGGTCACCGGGTCTGTCCCTCGGGTGAGGACGAGCATGATTGTCCGGCCATAGCCCACTTCGGGGCCTGATCCCCGGACGATCCGGGAACCCGCCCGCCCCCGGGCCGCGAGCGACTCAGCCGGCCAGAATCTCCAGCACCTCGAACAACGACCCCGCCACCGGATGTCCCGTGGCCCGCAGGTCGGCCAGGTGATGACTACCCCCGTCGTAGAGTACGGCCCGGGCCCCATTCACGGTGGCGGCATGGGCGTCGTCGAGAGCGTCACCGATCACCACGACCGTTGACGGGTCCTCCACCGCCAGAGCCTCCAGATGACGGGTCAGGCGGGCCGACTTGGATCCGTCGTCGGGCTTGAGCTGGCCGTCGACCAGGTCGAACGCCTCCCCGATGCCGTAGCGCTCCAGTTGGGCGCTGAGATGGTGATGGCGGGCCATCGACAGGAGGCTCTGGGTGGCCAGCGATCCGTTCCGGGCCAGGAGGGTGAGGGCCATCTCCGCTCCCGGGGCCAACTCCAACCCCTCCTCCCCCGACTCGTAGGCGGCGTGGAATCCGGCATCGAGGACCGGCCATTCCTCGGGCCGGACCGGACGCTCGAGGGCCACCTCGTACATGTGCCGCAGGGGACGGCGGAAGTGATCCCGGTAGAACCCGTCGTCGATCCGCGGCCCGCCGATCGAGGTCAGCACGGAGTTGAACGCCTCCACCACCAGGTGATGGTCGTCCAGCAGGGTTCCGTTCCAGTCCCAGACCACGTGCCGGATCTCGCCCCGGGACCCCGACACCGCGGTCATCGGATGCGCCCCGCGGCCCGGGCCGCCTCCTCGGCCAGATCCAGTTGGCGGGCCACTATGTCCAGCCCGCCGTCCCAGAAGCCGGGATCACCCAGATCGCAACCGACCATGGCGGCCAGTTCCTCCGGTGAGCGGGAACCCCCGGCCGCCAGCATCTCCAGGTAGCGGGGCACGAACTCCGGGCCCTGCTCCTCATAGCGGTGGTAGACGGAAAGGGCGAGGAGCTGCCCGAAGGCGTATGCGTACACGTAGCCGGGGGTGGAGATGAAGTGGGGAATGTAGCTCCACCACATGCGGTATCCCTCGGTCACGTCGACGGCCGGCCCCAGTACGTCACTCTGGGTCTGGGCCCAGAGTTCCCCGAACCGGTCCACCGACAACTCCCCCTCCTCCCGGCGCTCGGTGTGCACGGCGTCCTCGAAGCGGTTCATGGCCGTCTGGCGGAACACGGTTGCTATCGAGCCCTCCAGGCTCTCCGCCAGTAGGGCCAGCCTCTCGGCCGGATCGTCGGTGGCCTCCAACATCCTCCCCAGGGTCACCGTCTCACCGAACACCGAGGCCGTCTCGGCCACCGTGAGCGGGGTCGAGAAGTGGAATATGCCCTGGGGTCGGCTCAGGTAGGCGTGGCAGGCGTGCCCCAGTTCGTGGGCCAGGGTCAGCACGTCGCGGGACTTCGACGTCCAGTTGAGCAGCACGAAGGGATGGGCGGAGGGCACGGTGTAGGCGCAGAACGCGCCGGGCCGTTTCCGGGGACGCAGGGGGGCGTCGATCCACGGATTGGCGAAGAACCGGGAGGCGGTGTCGGCCAGTTCCGGGGAGAACGAACGGTAGGAGTCCAACACCAGTTCACGGGCCTCGGACCACCCCACCTGCCGCTCGGACTCGGCCACAGTGGCCCCCCGGTCGTAGTCGGCGAGGCGGTGCCCGAGTATCCGCGACTTCAGTTCATACCATCGATGGGGAATCTCGTAGCGGGCCACGACGGCGTCGATCAGGGCCGCAACCGATTCGTCGGAGGCCTCGTTGGCCAGGTTCCGGCTCGAGATCCAGGTGTCGTAGCCCCGCAGACGGTCCCTGACCGCCTTGTCCTGGGCCAGGGTGTTGAACACGTAGGCCCGGTTCTCGATGCCCGGCGCCAGGCCGGCGGTCACCGCCTCGGCCGCCCGGCGGCGGGTCTCGCGGTCCGGCGAGGACAGGAGGGACAGGGCCTGCTCGAGGGCGACCGGTTCCGATCCGGGACCCTCCCCCCCGCTGTCGAGGTCCACCCGGATGGCCGAGGTGAGCTGATCGAACAGCCGGGACCAGGCCGAGGCCCCCGTCACCGACAATTCGGTGAGGATCTTCTCCTCGGGTTCGGAGAGCAGATGGTCGCGGTACCTCCGCTGTGACCTCAGGTGATGGGCGCAGAAATCCAGGACCGGGTCGGCCAGGAGTTCCTCCACCCTGGCGTCGTCGAGGGCCGCCCACTCCAGGTCGATGAAGAGCACCCTGGTGCCGATGCGGGCCGCCTTCTCCTGGGCCGCCTGCAGCAGGGCTCCCTCGGTGGTGTCCACCGAGAAGCGGAGCGAGGCGTACGACATCGCCCGACCCATGAGGTCCTCCATCTCGGCCACCCGGCCCATCATCTCCGCCAGCTCCGCCGCGGTCAGGTCGGCGATCCGACCCCGGTAGGCGTCGAGACGGTCGGCCAGTTCCTCGGAGCGGTCCAGCATCTCGCCCACCCCACCGGGGCCCTCCCCCGCCACCAGGGGTTCGATGTCCCACGCCACGTCGGCGGCCGTAAGGTCGTTGTCCGGTACCGGAGGTGCACCCTCGTCCCCGGATCCCTGGGTACCGGTCGGTCGTTCGGTTTCCGGCAGTGGCTGATCCACGATCTCCTCCGGGGTATGACCCGGACGGGACCGGGTTCTCTTCGACGGGACACCCGGTCATCCGAATCGGGTCGGCACCACCCGGGCCCGGCCGGGAT
>JALSTE010000051.1 GCA_026983855.1 Acidimicrobiia bacterium | reverse complement strand
ATCACCGGGATAACCCGTGAGGGCGACGTCATCTCGGCCGATTTCGACTTCGATTGGGGGGGTGACACACCGAACGTCGCCGGGGGTGACCACTTCCACGTGTTCGGCAACAACGTCCCCCCCGAGTTGGCCGGTGTGCAGGCCAGCGGGGGTAACTGGACGGTTTGGGACCAGACGCAGTATGTGGGCCGGATCGGAGGCGACATCAGCCCCGACGCCACCGAGTTGTGCGTCCTGTGGGCCAATCCCGATCACACCGTCAACCAGGGCACCGGCAACTGCTGGCCCATCCCCGGGGTCTGAGCGGCGGAAGGCCGGCCCCTCCCCGTCCGGCTCCCGGTCGGCCCGTGGGCGGGGTCAGTCGGCTGAGGGACTGAACGGCCCTTGGCCCACGAGCTTTCGTGCCAGGTCGGCCACTCCCTCCTCGGCCCGGGCCGCGGCCTCGGCGTCGAGGAGCCGGGCCCGGGTGCGGCGGGCCAGGATGTCGTCGGTGGTGACGGCCATCTCGTGGCGGAATCCGAAGGCCGCCTCGGCCCTGAGGTAGGGGAGTCCCTCCACCAGGGGCGCCCCCAACCCGGGATCGGCGGACACCATGGCGGCGATGGTGCGGGCCTGACCGCCGTAGCGACGGCGGAGGTGGTCGGCGGCCCCCGGTGGTAGTCCGGTGAGGGCGTGGTCGCCGTGCCCCCGGGCCCCGATGAGCCTCAGCCGGCGGGTGCGGCTCCGTCCGGCGACCGAGGCAGGTAGTTGTTCCACACAGCGGTCGACGGCGTCGGCCGCCATACGCCGGAAGGTGGTCAACTTCCCCCCGGTGACCGTGACCATCCCCGATGGCGAGACGTCCACCAGGTGGCGGCGGGAGAGGTCGGCGGTGCGGGAGTTCCCGGCGTCGCCACGATCCACGAGTGGTCTCAGCCCCGCCCACGTGCCGGTGACGTCGGTGGGGGTGAGGTCGGCGGTGGTGGCGGCGTTGACCGCGTCGAGGAGGTAGGAGACGTCGTCGTCGTCACACGTGGGGTCCTCCAGGGGGCCCCGGTAGTCGGTGTCGGTGGTGCCCACGTACACGAAGTCCCCCCAGGGAACGACGAAGACCGACCTCCTGTCGCCACGGACGGGAACCACGACCGCCACCTCGGTGGGCAGCCGTTCCCGGGGAACGGTCACGTGGACACCCTTGGCCGGTCGCACGGTACGGGAGCGGGTTCCGGCGTCCAGTTCCCCGATGTCGTCGGCCCACACCCCGGTGGCGTTGACCACGGTGCGGGCCCGGACGGTGAACCGCCCGTCATCGGCCATCACCTCGGCCCCGGCGACGAGGCCCGACGGGTCGTGGAGCAGTGACACCGGTCGGCAGTGGTTCACCGCCACCGCACCGAAATCCAGGGCTGCGGTCCGTATCACCTCCAGGGTGAGCCGGGCGTCATCGGCCTGGGCGTCGAAGTAGAGATAGGAGGCGCCCACCCTCTCACCGCGGAGGGCCGGCACCATGGCCAGGGTGGCGGAATGATCCAGACGGCGGTGGGCCCGGCCTATGCGCAGGCCCCCGGCCAGGTCGTACTGCCACAGGGCCAGGCCCAGGGCCCGGGAGATGCGGGGGTTGATCACCCCGTCGCGGCTGAACATGGGAATCATGAAGGGCATGACCCGCACCAGATGCGGGGCCATCCCCATCAGGATCGTGCGCTCGGCCAGGGCCTCCCTCACCAGGCCGATCTCGCCGTGTTGGAGGTAACGCAAACCGCCGTGGACCAGCTTGGACGACTTCGAGGAGGTGCCGGAGGCGAAGTCGTGTTTCTCGATCAGGGCGGCGGACAGGCCCCGGCTCACGGCGTCGAGCAGGACACCGGCGCCGGTTATGCCACCACCGATGACCAGCACGTCGAAGGTCTGACCGGTGAGCCGTTCCAGTCCCGAGGCCCGATCGAAGGTGCCGATCACCGGGTCGGTCCGGGGGACCCCGGTGAGGGGAGTGCGAGTGGTCCGTTCCTGCTCATGGCCGACATGTTGCCAGCCCCGGGCGGCGAGGGCCTCGCTGGACCGGGGGTCGACCAGCACGGGGCGGAGGGGCCCGTCGGGGGTGAGGGGCCGGTCGGGGGAGACGAGCAGGTGGAGGGGGGAATTTCCGCCAAGAATTGTCAAACAACAATAATTGTTGTTAAGCTCAACGACCGTGAGAACACCGTCGGAACTCTCGGACCTGTTCCGGGAGAGGGGATTCAAGATGACCGCCCAGCGGGAGCGGATTTTCTCCGCTCTGCACGGCGCGTCGGACCATCCCACGGCGGAGGCGGTCTGGAACGAGGTCAGGACCGACATGTCCTCGATCTCGCTGCGGACGGTCTACCAGACGCTCAACGATCTGGTGGACATGGGGGAGTTGGCCCAGCTCGACATCGGCCCGGGTCCGGCCCGGTTCGATCCCATGAACGTTCCCCACCACCACGTGGTCTGCGACGCCTGTGGTCGGATCGCCGACCTCACCGTCGATTTCCCATCCGTCGGCCTCCCGGCCGAGCTGGTCGGCGAATTCGACCTGGTCTCCACCGAGATCACCTTCCGGGCCTCGGGTTGCGCCGTCTGCCGGGGCAGCGAGCGGTGACGCCTTCGGGGAGAATGTGCACAACCGGGTTTTCCACCAATCCGGGCAAGATCCAGATAACCAAGTAGAAGAGGAGGGCATGAGATGCCTGAACTGAAGGGCTCGAGCACCGAGGAGAACCTCAAGGAGGCGTTCGCCGGCGAGAGCCAGGCCAACCGCCGTTACCTTTACTTCGCCCAGAAGGCCGACGTCGAGGGCTACCCCGATGTGGCGGCACTGTTCCGTTCCGTGGCCGAGGGCGAGACCGGGCACGCGTTCGGCCACTTCGACTTCCTGGCCGAGGTCGGGGATCCGGCCACCGGACTCCCGGTCGGTCCCACCGAGGAGAACCTGAAGTCGGCGGTGGCCGGGGAGACCTACGAGTACAGCGAGATGTACCCCGGGTTCGCCCGGACCGCCCGCGAGGAGGGCTTTGACGAGGTGGCCGAGTGGTTCGAGACCCTCGGCCGGGCCGAGCGCAGCCACGCCGGCCGGTTCACCCAGGGCCTCGAGTCCATCTCCTGACCCGTTGACCCCGGGGGGTCCGGGCCCGAGGGCCCGGACCCCCGCACGTCCAGCCGAGAGGAAGCCGTGACCACCACCTACGATCCCCACGACCCCGTGTACCTGGTCGAGTCGGACCTTCGCGAGGAGATGGTCCGTGTCTACGACATCTGCCACGGATGCCGTCTCTGCTTCAAGTTCTGCACGGCGTTCCCGACCCTGTTCGAGTACATCGACTCGTTCCCGTCCCAGGACGCGGCGGAGATGACCCCCGAGCAGCAGGACCAGGTGGTCGAGGAGTGCTTCAACTGCAAGCTCTGCTACGTGAACTGCCCCTACACCCCGGGCCAGGGTCACGAGTGGAACCTGGACTTCCCCCGTCTCATGCTCAGGGCCGAGGCGATCCTGGTGGCCAAGGAGAAGAAGCTGTCCCGGGAGCGGATCTCGACGGAGGCCGTGGCCCGCACCGACCTGAACGGCAAGTTGGGCACCAGGCTCTCCGGGGTGGTCAACCGGACGATCTCCAAGCCGGGGTCGCTTCCCCGTAGGCTCATGTCCAAGACGGCGGGGATCGCCTCGGAGCGCATACTGCCCCTGTTCGCCCGGGAGCGGTTCAGCACCTGGTTCCGGCGCCGCACCCCGGCCCTGGGCCGGGATCGTCAGGACACCGTGGCCCTCTTTCCCACCTGCCTGGTCGAGTACAACCAACCGGCGATCGGCCACGACCTGGTGAAGGTGTACGAACACAACGGCGTCGAGTGCGAACTGCCCGAGGGCATGCAGTGCTGTGGGGCGCCGTGGCTGCACTCGGGGGAACTGGACAAGTTCGTGGAGCAGGGTCGCCGGAACATAGCCGCCCTGGCTCCCCACGCCCGTCGGGGTCACAAGATCGTGGTGCCCCAGCCCACCTGCTCCTACGTCCTCAAGAAGGACTACGTGGACTACATCGGGGGGGCCGACGCCGAGGCGGTCGCATCCGCCACCCGTGACTCATCCGAATATCTCATGGAGCTCCGCAAGGGCGAGGGGACCGAGTTGGTCGAGGACTTCGACGGTGACGTGCCCGAGCAGGTCACCTACCACGTGCCGTGCCACCTGAGGGCCCAGGAGATAGGTCTGAAGAGTCGGGACCTGATGAAGGCGGCCGGCATCAAGGCCCGCCTGGTGCAGGAGTGTTCCGCCATCGACGGGATGTGGGGGTACAAGGAGGAGAACTACGAGAGGTCGAAGAAGGTGGCCGCCAAGATGGCCCGGGGCGTGGACCAGGCCATGAAGGCCACCGGGGTCAGGGTGGTGGTGGGCGACTGCCACCTGGCCAACGGATCCATCGCCGAGGAGACCGGGGTGGTGCCGATGCACCCCATCCAGCTCGTGGCCCGGGCCTATGGTCTTCCGCCCGAACCGGGTGACGGTCCGGGATTCGTGGTCGGGGAGACCACCGGGAGCGGTGACTAGGACCCTGAGCAGATCGCACCGGAGGGGGGCGGGAACCGCAACGAAGAATCCAAAGGAGACTGGCCATGGCCAAACTGACCCTCGATGACATCTCCGAGCCCCGGAGCTATGAACGTGAACGCGAGGACTTCCGGCGCCGGGTGATCGAACTCAAGAAGAAGCGCCGGATCCACGTGGGGCCCTTCGTCACCATCCTCTTCGAGAACTCCCAGACCATGAGGTTCCAGATCCAGGAGATGGCCCGGGCCGAGAGGATCTTCACCGACGAGGGTATCCAGGCCGAGCTCGACGTCTACAACCCCCTGGTTCCCGACCCGGGGAACCTGGCCGCCACCCTCTTCCTGGAGCTGACCTCGGAGGAACTGCTGCGGGAGTGGCTGCCGAAGCTCGTGGGAATCGAGACCCGGGTCTGGTTGGTTATCGACGCCCCCGAGGGGGCGATGAGGATTCGGT
>JALSTE010000050.1 GCA_026983855.1 Acidimicrobiia bacterium | reverse complement strand
GCCTGGTCGTGTGACGACCACCGGACGGGTACAGATCAAGCGCCCCGCATCTATGCCCGTCGCCTGGTCGTGTGACGACCACCGGACGGGTACAGATCAAGCGCCCCGCATCTATGCCCGTCGCCTGGTCGTGTGACGACCACCGGACGGGTACAGATCGAGGGTGGGGGGTCAGGGGGTGGGGACCAACTCCATGAACCCGCTGCCGGACCCCCCGACCCGGGAGTGGAAACGCCTGGCCTGGGGAATGGTCAACGACAGATCGAACTCACCTATGAGACCGCTGTCGGCCAGGGCCCGGCCCACGGCGTCGGACTCCGCGGTAGGGGACCCCCCCGACAGGGCCTGTTCGCCCATGGCCCTTACCCGCACCAAGGGTCGGCCCGGTACCGATTCGGGACCGAAGTGCCTCCAGTCCAGGGCCACCACCAGCCGATTCCCCCGCCGGGACGCCACACCCACCAGGTCGGCGTCAACCAGCTCGGCCACCTCACAGTCCCGCACCGCCCCGAATCGCCGGCAGATGGTGTCGGGGGCCGTGAACGCCACCCGGCCCCTGACCAGATAACCACCGGCCTGACCACCGCCGGTATCGCCAACGGCGGAATCGCTCCCGCCCTCGTCGCCGGCGACCGCTTCGGAGCCCGGGTCCTCGATCGGGATCAGGGTGAGATTCACCTCGGCCACCGCATCGAGATCCAGGCCGGAATCGACGACCCGCTGATACCAGATCATGGTGGCCGAGATACGACCACGCTCGTCGATGAAGCTACGAGGTCCCACCCCGACAGTTGACGCCGTCCCCGCCTCGGGTCCGTCTACGGTGACGGCCACACCGGCGTCGTCGAGCTTGCCCGGGGCCAGACCGACTCCCGCCGTTGAAGCGGTCGTCGGCACCGCCGACTCGGGTTTCTCCACCTGCACCAGTTCCGTCGGCTCGGAGTTCCACGGCAGGGCTCCGGCCCCGGCGGTACAGCCCGATGCGAGAACGGTGACAGCCGCCACCACCGCTCTGATCCGCCCTGGGTTCACGCCGCGCACCGCGATCCAGTCGTCCGCCGACCCTGGCGGTGAAGCCCCGCCCATCACCACCGGGGTCGAGAGTAACCCCGGCGGTGACACCCGCACCAAGCACCTCAAGGGCGACTCAGAACCAACGACCCGAGAGCAACCCCCGAAATGACACCCGCACCAAGCGGCTCAATGGCGACTCAGAACCAACGACCCGAGAGCAACCCCCGAAATGACACCCGCACCAAGCGGCTCAAGGGCGACTCAGAACCATCGACCCGACCAGGGGAACATCGCCTCGCCCCTCGATCACGGTCTCGGCGTTGATGGTCACCGGCATTCCGTTCCCCATGAGGTCGGAACTCTCCAGCCCCTGGGCCAGGTCCCCCACCGGCACCTCGAAGGGGAAGCCCTTCTCGTCCACGACCCTGGCGACCAGAGCCGGGGCCGAGGGCTCGCCGGACCGACCCAGCGGCACCCATTCGAGGCGCAGGATGAACTGGTTGCCGCGCCGACGGGCGAATCCACGCAGGTCACCATCGGTGATCCTCTCGACCTCGCATGACTCCCACCCCTCGGCCGGACGGCACACGAAGGCCGAGATGTCGTAGCTGACGTGGCCCTCGACGAGATACCAGGACACCCGACCGGCCCCCGGCAGTGTCGGGGGCGGGGAGGTCGACGGCACCGACCCACTCCCCTCCTCCGCAGTGGTCTGTGACGTCTCCGGGATCTCACCGCTGGTGGGAGGGGCCGGATTGGGGTCCAGTCCGAAGAACTCCATCTGGGCGGCATCCAGGAGTTCCAGGGAAAGATGGAGCACCGCGTGGCTCTCCAGGGAGAAACGCCGCTCGGAGAACACCGCCGACAGGGTGCCGACCCCCACCACGTCGGACTTGGCGTCAGCGTCCACGGGATGGGCCACGGGGGAAATCGACGTCTCGGGCCCTCCATCCTCACCGACACCGGTCGTCCCGGGGCCGGTCGTCTCACTGGCGGCGACTCCCCGGGTGGCGAACCGGGACCGCACGTCCACGACCCGGTCGCCGGCGTAGAACCACAATCCGATGGCCACGGGCACCAGGATGAGGAGGGCTGACCACCGCGATCCTCTCAGCCCCATGTTTGCCTCAACTCGGTTTCCGACACTTCCGCGACCACCGGCCACCTCTCCGATGATTCTCCCCCATCGGCGGGTGCCGTGGTGACCACCCTGACCGTTTTATCCGGATTGTCACACGGTCACACCCGAAGTGGTGGTTCCCCCACCGTGCCCATCGGGCCGGGCACTCTCCGACGTCGGAGCGGTACCTGCTGACGGACCCACAGAGACCGGGTCGACCCCGGCGGGCGCCGCCGGGGTCGCCGTGCAGTGGTACAGCGGAGGAGCGGTGTCAGGCCAGATGATCCACGAAGGACTCGAGCTGGCGCAGGTTCCGGCACTCGAACACCCCGTCGCAGTAGGTTCCGTACTCGCTGATGACCGAGTCACCCGTGTCCCAGTACGAGCGGGGTTCGGGGTTCAGCCAGAACACGTGCCGGGCCTTCTTGGCCGCCTCCTTGAGGACCCAGGAATTGGTGGAGTGGTAGTTGTTGCGGGCATCCCCGAGGAAGATCACCGTGCTCTTCGGATTGATCTCCCGCGACCAATTGTCCCAGAACACCTCGAAGGCGTGCCCGTAGTCGGAATGACCGTCCACCCACACCACATCGGCCTCGGTGTTGACCCGGTGCACGGCCTTGGTGATGTCCTCCTGACCCCGGAACATGTGGGTCACCTCGTCGATCCCGTCGATGAACACGAAGGACCTCACCTTGGAGAACTGACCCTGCAGGGCGTAGACGAGGTGGAGGGTGAACCGGGCGAAGGCGGCCACCGATCCGCTGATGTCGGCGACGACGATCAGCTCGGGCTTGTGGGGACGGGGATACCGGAAGCGGGGGTCGGCGGGGACCCCGCCGTAGCTCAGGCTGGCCCTGACCGTGGACCGGAAGTCCAGGGGGCCCCGTCGCTTGTTCCGACGCTTGCGGGCCAGGCGGGCCGCCAGCTTGCGGGTCAGGGGTTGGATCGCCTTGCGTATGGCGACCATCTCCTCCCGGCTGGCGTGCATGAAGTCGACGTCCTCGGGTAGGGGCTTGCGCAGGGTCTTGGCCATGGCCTCCACCCCCCGGTCGGCCACCAGGCGCCGGCGGATCTCGGCCTCGATCTCCTGCTTGAGATGGTCGATGCGGGACTCGAACTCCTCGCGTTCCAGCCTCCGTTCGAGATCGGTCAGGGGGGCGGGAGCCTGAGCCTCGGTCTCGTCCATCAGCTTCTCGAGCAGTGAGTCCAGATCCAGGTTCCGCAGGGTGCGGTAGAGGTAGTACGTGCCGCCGACCGGTCGACCCGGTTCCATGCCGGCGTACTTTCCGACCGCGGCCCGGGCCATGGCCCGGGTCATGGCCTCGTCTCCCCTCATCAGGGCCCGGTAGAGCATCTCGGCCAGCTCCTCGGGGCTCATGTCGTCGCCGGCGCCGCCGGACCGGTCCCTCATACCCTCCATCTGCTGCTGCATCCAGCGTTCCAGCTCGTCCTCGGAGAGCTGGTCGTCGTCGGGCAGACGGTACTGGGGACCCCTCATCGAGAAGTAGACCTCGAATACCGTCTCGAAGGCCCGCCAGTGGCTGGCGTTCTTCACCAGGGTGGCGCCCAGGGCGTACTTGAACGCCGAGCGGTCCTCGATGGGAATGTGCTTCACCGCCTCCATGGCGTCCAGGTTCTCCGTCAGGGAGACCGGAAGACCGGCGTTGCGGAGCTCCACGATGAAGCCCGACATCAGATCCAGCATCGCCGCCTCCCGTCCGGGGCCGGGGGAAGCAACGGCCGCGGGCTCGGGCGGGAGCCCGGTGCCGGTGTCATCTCCGCCACCACGCCCTACCGGGCCTCTACGGCCAGTTCCTTGGCCGCCTTCTCGATGTCGGTCTGGTACTTGAGCAGGATGTGGAGGGTCTCCCGGGCCTGGTCGGCGTCGATGGACTCGATTCCCAGAAGCACCAGCGTCCGGGCCCAGTCGAGGGTCTCCGACACCGACGGGGCCTTCTTGAGCTCGATCTGGCGGATGGAGCGCACGATGCGGGCCACCTGATCGGCGAGGTTCTCGCTGATCCCCGGCACCTTGGTGAGGACGATCTCCTTCTCACGGTCCATCTGGGGGTAGTCGATGTGCAGGAACAGGCAGCGTCGCTTGAGGGCCTCGGACAGTTCCCGGGTGTTGTTGGAGGTGAGGAACACCAGGGGGATCTGGCGGGCCTCCATGGTTCCCAGCTCGGGGATCGACACCTGGTAGTCCGAGAGGATCTCCAGCAGCAGGGCCTCGGTCTCCACCTCCACCCGGTCGATCTCGTCAATGAGCAGAACCACCGGGTCCTCGGCCCGGATGGCCTCCAGCAGGGGGCGGGTCATGAGGAACTCGTCGCTGAACAGGTCGTCGTGGAGCTGATCCCAGTCGGTGGAGCCGTCGTCGCTCGCCTTCTCGGCCTGGATGCGCAGGAGCTGCTTCTTGTAGTTCCACTCATAGAGGGCCTTGGCCTCGTCCAGCCCCTCGTAGCACTGCAGACGGATCAGGCGGGATCCGGTCATCTCGGCCACGGACTTGGCCAGCTGGGTCTTGCCCGTACCGGCCGGTCCCTCGACGAGGATCGGCTTCTGCAGCCGGTCGGCCAGGAACACCACCGAGGCGATGCCCTCGTCGGCGAGGTACTCGACCTCCTTGAGTTCGTCCCGGACCGACGCTACGTCGCCGAAGCGGTGATCAGCCATGTACTTGTCTCCCCCTTGGAAGCCTTCTGATGTTGGTAATGCGAAACAGGACCGCTCCGACGACGTGTCGCGCCGGTGGTGAAGTCCACGATCGTTGCGGGTGCGGGGACCCCGGGCCGCTCAACCCCTGACCTGTCCCTCTCCCTGGACCACGTACTTGAGTGTCGTGAGCTGGGGTAGGCCCATGGGGCCACGGGCGTGGAGCTTCT
>JALSTE010000049.1 GCA_026983855.1 Acidimicrobiia bacterium | reverse complement strand
GGAGGCCCCGCCGGAGATTCCCACCGTCGAGTTCGGATCACGGAACACCGTTCCCCCCGACCGGATCACGGAGGCCGCCGCCGCCCTGCGGGCCGGGGACGCCGCCCTCATCGTGGGAGGCCCCCTGGTGACGGCGGAGATGGCCGCCGACATGGCCCGCATCGCCGCGGCCACGGGTTGCCGACCCCTCCGCTACCGGGCCGCCACCAACGAGCTGGGCCGGGGGCGTCACCTGATCCCCGACATCCCCTACTTCCCCGAGGGCGCGGTCCGGGCCACCGCCGGGGTGAGGACCGCGGTCCTGCTGAGCGAGGGGGAACCGGTGACCTTCTTCGGGTACCCCGACGTCCCCAGCACCACCCTCCCCGCCGACTGCCGACGTCTCCAACTGGCCGGTGTGGCCGACGACATCGCCCGCTGCCTGGCCGACCTGGCCGAGGCCGTGGGGGCCCCTCCGGCGGTCACTCCCCCCGATGCCGAACCCCCCGAGGAGGCCACCGGTCCCCTGGACGTCATGTCCCTGGGACGGGTGCTGGCGGCCCAGATGCCCGAGAACGCTGTACTCGTCCAGGACGGCATCACCTCCGCCGCCGGCTTCCTGCACATGACCGATCGGGCCGCCCCCTTCCGTATGGTCCAGGCCACCGGCGGGGCCATAGGATCCGGCCTGCCCACCGCCCTCGGGGCCGCCATCGCCGCTCCCGACCGGCGGGTCATGTGCCTGCAGTCCGACGGCTCGGCCATGTACACCATCCAGGCCCTGTGGAGCATGGCCCGGGAGGGTGTGGACGTCACCGTCATCATGGCCAACAACCACCGCTACAACATCCTGCAGATAGAGCTCCAACGGGCGGGCATAGACGAGCCGGGTCCCAACGCCCGGGCCCTCACCGAGCTCTCCAATCCCGATCTGGACTTCTGTGCCCTGGCCCGGGGAATGGGAGTACCCGCCACCCGGGTCACCACCGCCGAGGAACTCACCGAGGCCGTGGCCCGGGCCAACGCCACCCCCGGACCCAGCCTGGTGGAGGCCATGCTCTGAGCACCGCGGCCCTGAGCACCACTGTCCTGAGCACCGCGGGGCCGGACCGACCCGGGGGCTCACGGACCTGACAACCTCACCTCGCACCGAACCGCGCCCCGGAACCGACCGGGGGGCCGGCGCGGAGTCCGGGGGCCTCAGTAGCGCAGGCGGGCCTCCACCCCGAGGTGATCGCTGGGCCAGATCCCCCCCACCGGCGAATCACCCACCACCCGACAGCCCACCACGTGTCCCGCCCCACCGGAACGGGGCCACCCGGTGAACACGTAGTCGATCCGCCGGTCGGGCTCCAACACCGCGGCGGCGAAGGGATTCCGGTTGGTCCAGGTGTGTCCGGGACCCCCCTCGCCCGCCACCGCCCAGGCGTCGAAGAACACCAGGCCCGGAACCGGGACGGTGGTCAGCCCGGTCATCATGGCGATCTCCTCGCTCCCGGGCTCGGCGTTGAAGTCACCGCAGATCACCGCCGGGTACCCACGGGGTCGGCAGTCGGCCACGAACCGGGCCAGCTCCGCCACCTGGCGCTGCCGGACATCGCTCTCGAACCTCTTCCAGTTCAGGTGGGTGCAGAACACCTGGATCGGGCCCCGAGGGCCGTCTATCCGGACCATCAGGGCGTTGCGGCGGGTGTCGCCCTCGGGATCCTCGAACTCGATCGATCGGCTGTCGGTGATCGGCCACCTCGAGACCACCGCATTGCCGAAACCGACCCCATCGTGTTCGGCCCAGGCCCGGTACTCGTGGTGGAATCCGAGGTCCCCGGCCACGATGGCGGCCAGGTTCGAGTCACCCTCCTGCCACACCTCCTGGAAGGCGTACACATCGGCGTCCAGTTCCGCCACCGTGGCCCGGATCGCCTCCAGCCTGCGCTCCCAGGGGCCGAACCGCCACCACAGGTTCCAACTGACCACCTTCACCCCGGTCTCGATCAGGGTCCCGTAGGGCGATTCGTAGGACGCCTCGGGGTCCGGTTCCTCGGCCCCCAGACCGAACTCCCCCAGCTCGGGGGACACTGTCACCCCGTCCGATTCAGGGTCGGCGGTGGACACCACGGCCTCGAGATCGTCGAAATCCACGTGGGCGGGGTCCTCCCCCACGAACCCTCCGCCACCGACGGTCGTCTCGCTCTCCCTCTCCCGCCCGTCAGCCAAGACAGGCCCTCACCGATTCGGTCAGTCCCTCGGTTCTCGGGTCCCCGGTGAGGGAGGCCGTCATCTGGTTCATGACGTAGCCGAATCCGATCCCGGCGTCGACGTCGGCGTACCCCAGCGATCCCCCCGCTCCGGCGTGACCGAACGAACCCGGTCCGAACATGGGCATGAACTGGGGTTCGTGGAGCATGAATCCCAACCCGAAACGGCTGGTGATCCCCAGGGTCAGGTCGGGTCCCTGGCCACGAACCGAGGTGACCCGGGACAGGGTCTCCGGCTCCAGGAGCCGCACACCGTCCACCTCGCTCAGACAGGAGGCGTAGGCCCGGGCCAGGGAACGGGCGTCGGTGATGCCGTTGGCGGCCGGCATCTGGGCCGACCAGATGGCCGGATCGTTGAAGGCGGTGCCGAATCCTCCCCCCTCGACGAGCATGGCCCCGTCCATGGTCAGGGCCCGGTAGCCCATGGTGCCCGGACCGAGGATGGCCATCATGAGCTCCATCTCCTCCTCGGTGGCGGGTGGGGGCTGGTCGATCAGGGGGGCGATACGGGGGAACACCTCCTCGGGGGCCCCGATCCAGAAGTCCAGTCCCAGGGGACCGGACAGTTCATCGGCCACGAACCTCCCGATGTCCCGACCATCGACCCGGCGGACGATCTCACCCACCAGCCACCCGTAGGTGAGGGCGTGGTAACCCACGGCGGTGCCGGGTTCCCAGAGGGGCCTCTGGCGTTCCAGGGCCTCGATGACCGGGCCACCGGCGATGATCTGCTCCCGGGTGAGTTTCTCGTCCACCGCCGCCAGCCCGGCGGTGTGTGACATGACGTGGGCGACGGTCACCGCCTCCTTGCCGTTGGCGGCGAACTCGGGCCAGTAGCGGGCCACCGGCGCCTCGTAGTCCAGCTCCCCCCTCTGGTTCAACAGGGCCACGCACATGGCGGCGGGACCCTTGGTGCTGGAGAACACCAACTGCAGGGTGTCCTCGGCCCAGGGTCTGCCCGTGGCCGCATCGGCGATCCCACCCCATATGTCGACCCTCGGCCTCCCGTCGACGTACAGGGCGAAGGCCGCCCCCACGTCGCCGTGCTCGGTGAAATTGGCGGCGAACGCATCGGCCACCCTCCCGAACCCCTCATCGACGCGACCGTTGATCTCGATCCCTGCACCCAATGTGACCCTCCCCTGAATCGGACCTCCTCCCGATGAAGGTGGTCCACCGAGAATGTCAGACGCCACCCCCACCCGCCACCGGAACACCCCAGGGACCGGGCCCCACCCGAGACCGGAACACCCCGGGCCCACCGACCCGGGCCCACCGCCGGGCCGGGGACCCGTATCCTCGCGGGGTTCGGCGCCGCCGGTCGCCTCCCGACTGAAGCCGCCACCGCCGCCGATCCCGCCGATGCATCTTCCGACCCACCCCCAACCCTCCCGGACGGGACCCGTCACGACCTCTGACATCTTCCCGCTCGCCACGGACCCTCCCGACACCACCGTCGGGAAGGCCAACCCCACCCCGGGGTGGTTCCCACGCTTCGTGGTCCAACTCACCCTGGTGGTCCTGATCGTGGTCACCGCCCTGCCCGTGGCGGCGGGGGCCCAGTTCCGCACCGGTGACGTCGATTCGGCTTCCCTGACCATCCCCCTGGGGCTGTTGGCCCTGACGGTCATCTGGGTGGTCCCGACAGTGGTCACGGCCCTGGTCGCCCCCGGTTCGTTCCTCGACGCCCTCGTCACCCCGGTCGTGGGTCTGGCCCTGGGGGGCTATCTCTGGGGCGTCGCCACCGCCGGCCGGTCGATCGTCCCCGGCCGGTCGTTGGTGTTCTCCCTGGCCCTGCTCGCCACCGGGGCCTTCGCCGCCTGGGTCGGTCACCGCTGGGGTTGGACGACCACCCGGCGGGCCCTGGTCATCGGCCTGGGGATCGTCGTCATCACGGGTCTCGTGTCGGGATTGGCCGGACCCGACTGGGCCCTGCGCCCCAACGTGTGGGAGCCGTGGCAGGTGGCCCGTCTGGCCGGGGCCACCGCCGGACCCAACCAGGTCGGTCAGTTCGGTGGGTTGCTGGCCATAGTGTCCGCCGTGGGTATCCGCCGACGGCCCCGGCCCGGGGTGGTGGCGGTGGCCGGACTGCTCCTGGGCGCCGCCTGCGTGCTCTGGAGCCAGACCCGCACCGCCGGCGGGGCCCTGATCCTGGCCCTGGTGGTGCTGACCGTGGTCCGCTGGCGATGGCGGGGCCTCCTCTGGGGCGTGGTGGCCACCGTGATCATGGCCGTCACCGTGGTGGCGACGGTCAGCCCCACCCGCTCACAGTTGACCCGACCCGTCCTGCGCTACCAGTCGGTGGACAAGCTGCTCACCCTGACCGAGCGCACCGGACTGTGGTCGGTGGCCCTTGATGACATCGCCGCCAGACCCCTGACCGGGTGGGGAGCCGGGGCGGCCCGACGTCTGTACCACGACCACTGGAGCGCCGGGGAGTACGAGACCCAGGCGCCCACGGTCCCGACCAACTCCCACAACCGGCTCCTGGACACGGCCCAGACCCTGGGACTGGTGGGAGTGGCCCTGCAGCTCGGCTCTCTCGTGGTTCTCATCACCCTCCTCGTCAGGCGTCACCGGGTCGAACTGATCCCGGTGGTGGTGTACCTGCTGGCCACCTCGGTGACCATGCCGATCCCGGGTCTTCCCACCCCCGTCACCCTCACCTGGTTCGCCGTTCTCGGCGCCGCCGCGGCCCCCGGTTCGGAACGATCCACTCCCGTGACGGGCCGGGCGACGGTCCCCGCCGGTGACTCCGTGCCAAGCTGATGGGACGCTCACCCCACCGGATCGGATCCGGTCGCCCCG
>JALSTE010000048.1 GCA_026983855.1 Acidimicrobiia bacterium | reverse complement strand
CGCCAGGGTGAGCGGCTCCGGGCGGCCCGCTCCTACGCCTCCCACGGTTCCCGCCGGGCCCCCATCCCGGGTAGTTGAGCCACGGCATCCCGGTGCCGACCACTCCCGCCCCAAGCACTTGACCCGGGACACCGCGGGCCGACTGACCCCAGGTACGACAGTCGATGCTCAGGGACGAGCCGTGATCACGACGCGGACCGCCGCGCCGAGGACGCCACATGCCCACAACCCCTGAGAGCCCCCGGGACCGACTCATGAGAGTCTTCCAGGGACTTCCACTCGCCCACCGCGTCGCCATCGGCGCGAGTCTGGTCGTGCTGGTCCTGTCGGGTCTGCTCTTCGTCCGTTGGATCTCCAAGCCGTCCTACTCCGTGCTCGCCTCGGGGGTGAGCGACGTGGAACTGGCTCAGGTCACCAACGAACTCGACACCCTCGGTGTGGCCTACAAGATCGAGGCGGGCGGATCCCGGATCATGGTCCCGCGTGGCGACCTGTCCACCGCCCGGGCCGGACTGGCCTCGGCCGGGATCAGTCTCTCCCCCGATTCCGGCGGGGCGCAGGGCTACGAACTCCTCGACAACCAGGGACTGGCGATCAGTACCAGCCTGGAGAAGATCAACTTCCAACGGGCCCTCGAGGGTGAACTGGCCCGCACCCTGCGATCCATGGAGCGGATCAACGAGGCGTCCGTCCACCTCGTCATCCCCGACCGCAACCTGTTCGGGGATTCCGGTACCGCCAGTGCCTCGGTGGTCATCGACGTACCCGACGACTTCAGCCTGGCCGAGACCGACGCGGTGGCGAACCTGGTCGCCGGGTCCGTCGACAACCTCTCTCCCGGGGACGTGACGGTGATCGACCTCCAGGGGCGCACCCTCCAGGCACCCGAGGGGGCCTCGGACTCCGTGGGCGGACTCGGCGGTCGCAACGTGCTCCAGACCCTGGATTTCGAACAGCGGGTCGAGAGCGACATCACCCGACTGCTGCTGACCGCCGGGGCCGGAGACCGATCCTCGGTGATGGTCCGGGCTCAGCTCAACTTCGACGAGGTCAACGAGCAGACCCAGAACTACGACGAGACGTCCCAGATCCCGATTCGCCAGCAGACCACCAAGGAGACGTTCACCGGCGCTGCCGGGGCCGCACCAGGTGGGGTGGCCGGGGTCGACGGGGGCAACACCACGACCGGCGGGGACAACCAGATCGACTACACCAAGGAGGAGGCCACCACCGAGTACGGAGTGGATCTCGTGACCAGTTCGGTCACCCGGGCCCCGGGCGACGTCGAGGCCCTCCACGTGGGGATAGTCATCGACGACGGCACCCTCACCGGAGCCGACGTCCCCTCCGCCGAGACGGTGAAGAACCTCGTCAGTGCCAGTATCGGAATCAATCCCGACCGCGGCGACACCCTCGTGGTCACCGCCGTTCCGTTCCCGGTGGTCGAGGACACCGGTGCCGCCCCCGCCCTGGCCGCCGGGACCGGGGCCACCAGCAACCCTCTCGATCTTCTACCCCAGGCCGCCGGGGCCCTCATCCTGCTGGTGGTCTCGGTGACCTTGATCCTCATGTCCCGCCGCCGGAAGGACGATGACGATGAGGATGAGGATGAGACTCCGGCCCTGCAGGGTTCACCCGCCGCACCGGCCCTGCCCGGGGGTAGCGCCACCGATACCGTCGGACCCGAGGCGGGGGTCCGTACCGAGGTCCTCGATCTGGTCCAGAGACAGCCCGAGGAGATCGCCAGTCTCCTACGAGGCTGGCTGGCGGGCCGTTGACGGAGTCGATCACCGCCGATGACCGCCACTGACGCCACCGATGAACTGACTCCCCAGCAGAAGGCGGCCGCCTTCCTGGTGGCCCTCGGCCCCGACACGGCCTCGGCGATCCTGTCGTTCCTCGACGAGGACGAGGTCGAATCCATCGCCCAGGAGATCTCCCGCCTGGGCCGGATCCCCCCGGGAACCCTGGAGGGGGTTCTGGAGGAGTTCCACAACGCCATAATCTCCGAGGGGACGGGCATGTCGGGTGGAATCGAGTTCGCCCGACAACTGATGGAGAACTGGCAGGGCTCCCGTCGGGACGAGATCATGCAGAGCCTCCTGGAAGCGGCGGAGAATCGACCATTCCGCTTCCTCACCGACCTGTCACCCGATCAGGTGGTGCAATTCCTGGCCGAGGAGCACCCCCAGACCATCGCCCTGATCCTCACCCATCTGCCCACCACCTTCGGGGCCCAGATCCTCTCCCTCCTGCCCTCGGCCATGCAGGTGGACATCGCCCTACGGGTGGCGCACATGGACCGCACCGCCCCCGAGATGATCGAACGGGTGGAGGAGGGCCTCAGGGGCCGGCTGGGCAATATCGGGACCGCCGACCTGAAGGGCCCCAAGGACGGAACGGACAACCTGGCCGAACTCCTCAACACCGCCGACCGCACCACCGAGAAGCTCATTCTCGACACCCTCGGTGAGACCGATCCCGAATTGGCCGAGCGGGTCCGGGCCCTGATGTTCGTCTTCGAGGACATCGTCCAGATATCGGACAAGGATCTCCAGGAGGTCCTCAGAACGATCGACACCAAGCAACTGGCCCTGGCCCTCAAGGGGGTGAGTGAGGAGGTCAGTGACGCCATCTTCCGGAATCTCTCCGAGAGGGCCACCGAGACCCTCCGTGAGGAGATCGACTTCCTCGGCCCGGTGAAGGTCAAGGAGGTCGAGGCGGCCCAGACCGCCATCGTCGCCGTGATCCGGGAACTCGACGAGGAGGGCCGCATCGCCATGCGACCCGGCGCCGAGGGCGGGTTCATCGAATGAGCCCGGCCACTCCCCGGGTGATCAGGGGAAACACCAAACCCCCCCCACCGGCGTCCCGCCCCTCAGTGCTGCGGGCCGGTACCGAGGAATCCTGGGAGACACCGGGTAGCCGGTATCGCCCGGACCGACCCGAGGCCGGCCCCGGTCCGGGACGGGCGGTGGGACAGCTCGATCCCCGCGAGACCCTGGCCCTCAACCCCGAGCTGGCCGAATGGGTGGGCCGACAGATCGCCGAGGCCCACGAGAGGGGCCGGGCCGAGGGACGGGCCATGGCCGCCGACCGGGTGGATCAGCTCGGAGCCGCGATCACCATGGCCTCGGCCCGGGTCTCGGAGTTCACCGACGCCGAACGCATGGCGGCCACGAACACGGTTATCGAACTCTCCGAACGAATCGCCACCCTGATACTGGGCCGCACGCCCCATGACGGGGGTGAGGCGGTGCTGGCCCGGGTGCGCCGGGTCCTCGAGGACCGGGAAGACGGTCCCTACACGATCGAGGTGAACCCCGACGACCTGGCCCTGGTGTCAGCGGCCATCACCGACGACAGCGTCACCGTGAGACCCGACCCACGGTTGGGCCCGGGTGAGGCCCGGGTCCACGGGTCCTGGTCCCACGCCGATCTCACCCGGAGCACCATCTGGGAGGCCATCCGGGGCTCACTGGCCGAACAGAACGAGGCCTGAACCCCTCCCGGGGAGGAGATCACCACCCCGATCGGCCCGAAACCGGGCCTGGGTCTCCGGCGGCCTAGATAGCGGAGATCTGGCCCGCTCCGGGATCGTCGAGCAGGTCCGTACCCATGGTCAACAGGTCCTCGGCCATCAGATCCGGGGCGTCAGTGACACCGATGGCCCGGATGACCGGGGCCAGAACCGACCCGTCCACCCCGGCGGCGTCGGTCAGGGCCTCCAGGGAACTGATCGTGCGCCCGATGACCGTGGTCACGTGCTCAGAGGGGATGTTCGACAACACGGCGGCGAAGGTCATGTCGTCGATTCGGCCGACCCGATCCACGTTCCGGAGCCCGGCGGCCAGCAGGGCCCCCAGGTCACGGACGGCCTCGGTCATCACGGCCACCTCCCCACTGTCGGCTCCGGATCCGTCGGACAGCACCGAGAGCTGCGGGAACCGGAAAAACACCACCGCGAACGTCTCACCCATGCGGGCCAGGCGGTGCAACGCCATGTCCACGGTGTCGGCCAAACCCGTTCGGTTCGCCAGGCCGGTCAGGGAGTCAGTTGCGGCCAGAACGTGCAGTTGGAGCCGCAGATGGGCGTTCTCGGACTCGAGATCACGCACCCTCCGTTCCAGACGGGACAACCGTCCGCCCAGAGCCCCGTCATCATCGGTCATGGCCACCAGTACCTCCCCGCCCGGGCTCTCGGTCCCCGATTCCGCCTCAGGGTCGCGCAGATCCACGACCGGTCCCTCGTCGTTGCTCATCAAATGCCCTCCTCAACCGCCCGATGGCGGCCTCCTCGCGGTCCCTCGTCGACCGCAACCCCGACGGCTGAAGCACTCGAACGAAAGAATTCACAGATTTCCCGGATCTCATGGCCCGGTCTCGGGGTTTTCGGCCCGTCGGCCGCCTTCAGTGGCGACCCCCGCTGTCGACCTGCACATTGTGACACCCGATCAGGCCTCGGCCGCGCACCTCGACCGGAACACAGGGCCCACGGGCTCCCCCGGGACGACGGGCCCCGGAAGTGGGCCCGATGGCCCCGCCCTGCACATGGAGGAACTCGATCGGACCCTGTGGGCCCTCAGACGGTCCATGGCCCTCGTCGACTACCGGGCCACCGTCGCCCGACTCATGCTGGGGGCCGACGACCGACGCTTCGTCAGTCCCGCCGGGGAGGAGCTCGCCATGGAGGTGAGCCGGTTCCGAGAGGTCTCCGACCAGGTGGTGGCCGCCACCGGTCGAGCCGCCCGGGCCTGGGGGATGCGACCGGCCGAGAGGAGCCTGGCCACCCTGGCCGAGCGGGCTCCGGGCCGCTGGAAGGATCCCCTCGACGAGCACATCGAGGCCCTCTCCGGGGACATCGACCGCCTTCACGCCCAGCTCGCCGACCAGAGCGCCCTGCTGACCATCGGACAACGTCAGATCCAGCGGACCATGGATCTCCTGCTGGGCGGCGAGGAGACGGCCGAGTACCGGCCGACCGATGAGTTCTCCCCCGGCCGGGCCCGCTTCGTGGACCACCTGGCATGAGAGGGGGTGACCGATGTCCTT
>JALSTE010000047.1 GCA_026983855.1 Acidimicrobiia bacterium | reverse complement strand
CGGAACCCGCGGGCCCCGGCGACCGAATCCGATCAGACCAGACCAGATCAGATCAGCTCAGTTCAGCCCCAGACCGACGAGCAGGAGTTGATGCAGCAGCCGAGCGGTGGCCCCCCAGATGGTGTCACCGGGGACCTCGAAGAAGTGAATCGTCCGCAGGTGGCCCTCCCACGGCCACAGCTCACTGTGATGCACACCGTCCTCGGTGAGCGCCAGCAGGGAGAGATCCAGTATGGCCGCCACCTCGTCGGGGTTCGGTTCGAGAGGCGGTAGGGCCGGGATCCGCCCGACCAACGGGAGGATGAGGCTGGCGCTGGTTCTGGTGGAGACCGGGTCCAGGCTCCCCATGATCTCCACCCCCTCGGGGTCGAGTCCGATCTCCTCACGGGACTCCCTCAGGGCGGCGGCGACGGGGGACTCCCCCGGTTCCATCCGTCCCCCGGGAAAGCTGACCTCCCCGGCGTGGAGTCGCAGGTCCCCGCTGCGACGGGTCAGGATCACCCGGGGGCCATCCCCTCCCCCGCCGCCGTGGAGCGGAACAAGTACCGCCGAGGGATCGGAGGCCGATGGTCGTTCGTGGGGCCCGCGCCCGAGACGGCCGGCCAGATCCGCCAGATCCACCCGGCGACGGTCCTCGGACCATCCCCGCCAACGCGAGGGCTCGCCAGGCCGCACCCCGGGGGGCCGGGGAATTACCTGTGCACCCCCGCTCAGCGGTCCGACTCCACCCACTTCTCGAGCAGGTCCCTCAGACCGTTCGTCTTGAGATTGGCGAGGGTGCGCCCCGGGGGCGTCTCACCTCTCTCCCACTCCATCCAGTAGTTGAGCAGCTTCGCGGGGTCGGGGGGAGGTCGATCCATGGCGATGACCCTACCGGTGCCCGAACGCGACCGGACCCGGGTCGCTGGGACCCGGGTCCGGCTGGAATCCTCCTCGGGGAGAGGCCGACTACATCATGCCGGGCATGCCACCCATGCCGCCCATGGCGGCGGCCGCGGCGTCCGCTCCACCCTCCTCGGGCTTGTCGGTCACCAGGGTCTCGGTGGTCAGCAGCAGGGCGGCGATGGAGGCCGCGTTCTGCAGGGCCGCACGGGTCACCTTGGCGGGATCGATGACACCGGCCTTGACCAGGTCCTCGTACTCGCCGGTGGCGGCGTTGAAGCCCTCCGAGCCGGAGCTCTTCTCCACCGCATCCACGACCACGGCTCCCTCGTAGCCCGCGTTCTGGGCGATGAGACGGCAGGGGGCGTCGAGGGCCCGGAACACGATGGCGGCACCGGTGGCCTCGTCACCGTCGAGGGACAGGTCGTTGATGGCGGCACGGGCCCGCAGCAGAGCGGTACCTCCGCCGGGAACGATGCCCTCGTCGATGGCGGCACGGGTGGCCGAGACGGCGTCCTCGATACGGTGCTTGCGCTCCTTGAGTTCCACCTCGGTGGCCGCACCCACCTTGATGACGGCCACGCCACCGGCCAGCTTGGCCAGCCGCTCCTGGAGCTTCTCACGATCCCAGTCGGAGTCGGTGTCCTCGATCTCCCGCTGGATCTGGGCCACCCGGGCGTCGACGTCGGCCTTGTCACCGGCGCCGTCCACGATGGTGGTCTCGTCCTTGGTGACGACCACCTTGCGGGCCTGGCCCAGCAGGTCGATGGTGGTGCTCTCCAGCTTCAGGCCGACCTCCTCGGAGATGACCTGACCGCCGGTGAGGATGGCCATGTCGGCCAGCATCGCCTTGCGGCGCTCACCGAACCCGGGGGCCTTGACGGCCACGGAGGTGAACGTGCCGCGGATCTTGTTCACCACCAGGGTGGCCAGGGCCTCGCCCTCGACGTCCTCGGCCACTATCAGCAGGGGCTTGCCCGCCTGCATGACCTTCTCCAGGACCGGGACCATGTCGGCCACGGCGGTGATCTTCCCGTTGACGAAGAGGATGTAGGGATCCTCCAGCACCGCCTCCTGGCGTTCGGGGTCGGTCACGAAGTAGGGGGACAGATAGCCCTTGTCGAACTGCATGCCCTCGGTGAACTCGAGGTCGATGCCGAAGGTGTTCGACTCCTCCACGGAGATCACACCGTCCTTGCCGACCTTCTCGAAGGCCTCGGCCAGGATCTCACCGACACTGGTGTCGGCGGCGGAGATGGAGGCCACCGAGGCCACCTTCCCCTTGTCGGTGGACACGTCCTCGGACATGTCGTGGATGCGGTCCACGGCGGTGGCCACGGCCTGCTCGATTCCCCTCTTGAGGGACATCGGGTTGGCGCCGGCGGCCACGTTGCGCAGACCCTCCCGCACCAGGGCCTGGGCCAGCACGGTGGCGGTGGTGGTGCCATCACCGGCGACGTCGTTGGTCTTGGTGGCCACCTCCTTCACCAACTGGGCGCCCATGTTCTCGAAGGGGTCCTCGAGCTCGATCTCCCGGGCGATGCTGACACCGTCGTTGGTGATCGTCGGGGCCCCGAAGGACTTCTCCAGGACGACATTGCGGCCCTTGGGACCCAATGTCACCTTGACCGCGTTGGCGAGCTTGTCCACGCCCGCCTCGAGGCCGCGGCGGGCCTCTTCACTGAATTTGAGGATCTTTGCCATCTGGGGGACCTTCTTGACTACTTGACGATTGCGAGGACGTCGCGGCCGTTGAGAATCAGCAGATCCTCACCGTCCACCATGATTTCGGTACCGCCGTACTTGCTGTACACGACGGTGTCCCCCTGCTTGACGTCCAGGGGGATCAGCTCGCCGGAGTGTTCGGACCGGCGTCCGGGACCGACGGCCAGGACTTCACCCTGCTGGGGCTTCTCCTTGGCGGTGTCGGGGATGACCAGGCCGCTGGCCGTGGTCTCCTCTGCGGCGCTGGGGCGCACCACAATACGATCCTCGAGGGGCTGAAGGTTCATTTCTCGTGCCTCCAAGTGGGCATTAGCACTCTCACCTATCGAGTGCCAACGATAGGCGCGCTCAGGACTCCTAACAACCCCCGCCACCGAAAAACCCACACGAATCCCGCCCCGGGTCACCGGGACCGATCAACGATGCTACTCCACGAGGTCCAGCCGGAGCGAGGGGTTGGCCCCGGTGTCCAGGGGATCGGGTCCGTGGGAACGCAGGCGCCACCAGGCGACCGAACCCACCATGGCGGCGTTGTCGGTGCACATGACCCGGCCGGGCAGGTGCACGGGGATCGCCTCCCTCGCACCGGCGTCGAGGAGATCGGCCCGCAGCTGGGTGTTGGCCGCCACCCCGCCGGCCAGACATATCCCACCCGCCCCCACGTCACGGGCGGCCCGTATGGTCTTGGCCACCAGCACATCCACCACCGCTGCCTGGAAAGAGGCGGCCACATCCTCCGTGGAGACGTCCGGATTGGCCCTCACATGGTTGATGACCGCGGTCTTGAGTCCACTGAAACTGAAGTCCAGCCCCCGGCGGGCCATGGCCCGGGGGAAGGCGATGGACCCGGCGTCCCCCCGGGCGGCGGCGGCATCGATGGCCGGACCCCCCGGATAGCCGAGTCCCAGGTACCGGGCGACCTTGTCGAAGGCCTCCCCGGCGGCGTCGTCCTGGGTGGAGCCCAGCAGACGGTACCGACCGTGATCCTCGAAGGACACCAGCATGGTGTGACCTCCCGAGACCAGGAGCATCACCAGGGGTGGATCCAGGTCGGGCTCCTCGAGAAATGCGGCGTAGAAGTGGGCCTCCAGATGGTTCACCCCCACGAAGGGAACGTCCCAGACCAGGGACAGGGCCTTGGCCGCACTCACCCCGACCAGGAGTGACCCCATCAACCCCGGGCCGACCGTGGCCGCCACCGCGTCCACCCCGGCGTCATCCACACCGGCCGCCACCAGGGCCTCGGCCACCACCGAGGCGATACGGGCCTCGTGGGCCCGACCGGCGATCTCGGGTACCACGCCTCCGAAACGGTCGTGGAGTTCCACCTGGCTGCTGACCACGTTGGACCGGACCTCGGTCCCGCCCACGACCACCGCCGCCGCGGTCTCGTCACAGGACGTCTCGATGGCCAGGATCACCGTGTCCCGTCCCACGTCCATGGGATCGCCCTGACCAGTGCTCATTGCCACTCCCAGCGGGTGGTCCCGACGAGGGACTCCTCGATCTCCCTCAGCATGGCGGGAAAATCTGCCTTTCCGACATCGTGGCGCCACATCACGATGGCGTCCTCCCTGTTGTCGGTGTAGTAGCCCCTACGGACCCCGGCGGGGACGAAACCGAACCGCGCATACAGCTCCCGGGCCCTCGTGTTGCCCTCCCTGACCTCCAGGGTGAGGGCACCGGCACCCACCATTATCGACCACCGGCACAGGGCCAGCAGCAGGCGGGTCCCGACACCGCGGCCCTGACAGGTGGGATCCACCGCCACCGACGTGACGTGCCCCTCGCCGGCGACGAGCATCAGACCGGCGTAGCCGACGATCCGCCCGTCGATCCGGGCGATGACGTAGCGACGGGTCTGGGGACGGCCCAGCTCCTGGTGGTACATGGCCAGGGACCACGGACGGGGGTAGACGGCGGCGTCGATCCTCCGCACCGCGGACAGATGTCGCCGCCTCATGGTCTGGACGACCACGGTGGGGCGCGGACCGGGTTCGGGGGTCCCGACCGGGGCCGGGGTCCGGTGCGGGACACTGGTCACCGGTCCGGCCTCTCCTGCCAGTTCGGTTGGGCGTCGGGTTCCCGGAGATAGGTGGGGGTGATCTCCCACGCCGGGACGAACTCCTCCCTCAACGCCCGCGGGTGGGCCAGCTCCACCAGGGCCCCGGCCCCGGGGAACCTGAATCCCTCCCGGGCCAGCTCCACCCCCTGGATCTCCCCGAGTACGTCCTCATGTCGCTGACCGCCATCACCCACGATCAGGGCGTCCTCCCCCAGGGCCACCAACTGATCGGCCAGTTCCCCGGGTCCGGCCAACGCCGGTGGAGCCACCCTCTGGACACCCCCGGGTACCCGTCGGTAGAGGGCGTAGAAGATCTCACCCCGGCGGGCGTCCACGGTGGAGACGATCAGACGGTCGGTCCACCGGGCGGGAAAGGCGACCAGGTCCAGGCTCGAGACCCCG
>JALSTE010000046.1 GCA_026983855.1 Acidimicrobiia bacterium | reverse complement strand
GGAGGCTAGTCGCGCCGGTGCCGCTCAGGGAGTCTGTGTCAGTGGGGATCGCGGGGGACGGAGCCCGGGTCGGGTGGTGTCGGGGGTGGTGCGTGTACCGGTGGGGATCGCGGGGGACGGAACCCGGGGGTTCAGGCGGGTTGGACCAGCTCGCGCCAGGCCTCGTAGCCGCCGATGATGTCGGACACGTCGTCGAAGCCGTTCCGCCGCAGCAGGGAGGCGGCGACGGAGGAGCGGTAGCCCCCGGCGCAGAACACGACCGTGCACCGTTCCGGATCCAGCTCGTTCAGCCGGCCGGGGAGCTGACCCACGGGGATGTTGGTGGCGTCCTCGATGGTCCCGCCCTCGAACTCCCCGGGATTGCGCACGTCGACCAGTTGCACCTCACCGAGTTCGGGCCGGATCTCGGCGAAGGCCGGGGCCGTCAGACGCGAGGCCCGGCGAACCTGGTCGGCGTGCTCGATCATGGCCGCGAAGGGGTTGTCCAGGTAACCCAGGACCCGATCGAACCCGATGCGTGCCAGCCGGTTCTTGGCCTGGAGCTCCTCTCCAGGCTCGATCATGAGCACGATCTCGTCGTGGGGCTGCACCACCGATCCGGCGAATTCGGCGTAGCGTCCGTCCAGACCGATGTTCACGGCCCCGGCGATGTGCCCGGTGGCGAACTCCTCGGGGTCCCGACCGTCGATGAGGACGGCGCCCCGTTCACAGGCCTCGACCATCTGATCCCAGGTCATGGGTTCGGGTGGGGTGCCCTCGTCGAGCAACTCGCGGTTCCGGCGGTTGAGGTCGGCGTTGTAGCCGAAGTAGCCCGGGGCGGGGGGCTGCCCCTCGGTGACCAGGGCTATGAAGGTCTCCTCATCGGGGGCCGCCACGGCGTAGTTGGTGCGCCGCTGATCCCCGATCGTCGACCACAGCTCCTCCGAGAGATTCTTTCCGCAGGCCGAACCGGCCCCGTGGGCGGGATAGACCCGGGTCTGGTCGGGCAGGGTGAGGATCTTGTCGTGGAGACTGTGGTAGAGCATGTCGGCCAGCTCCTCACGGGAGAAGCCGATGGAGGCCAGCAGATCGGGGCGCCCCACGTCGCCGATGAACAGGGTGTCCCCGGTCAGGACCCCCCAGGGATGCTCATCGTCGGCGTGTTCGCGAATGACGATGCTCATCGACTCGGGGGTGTGGCCCGGGGTGTGACGGAACTCGAGGGTGACCTCGCCCAGTGAATGGACCTCGCCATCGGCCACGGGCATGAACTCGAAGTCGGGCTGAGCCACCGATGAGTAGACGATGCGGGCCCCCGTGGCCCGGGCCAGTTCCAGGTGTCCGGACAGGAAATCGGCGTGGAAGTGGGTCTCGATCACCAGCTCGATGGACATGTCGTGGGCCTCGGCGTCGGCGAGGTACTCCGCTATGTCGCGTTGGGGGTCGACGACCACCGCCCGGCCGGTGGTTTCATCGCCCACGAGGTAGGAGGCGTGTGAGAGGCATTCCAGGTAGTACTGGTTGAAGAGCATGGGTTCACCCCGGGTTTGAAGACACTTGAATTATGGCTGAACGAAAGTCCCGAACGTGGGCAATGGGGGCTCAGCCACCGCTGTAGGCCAGCATTCCGCCGTCGAGGTTGATGACCTCTTGGAATCCGGACTGGGCCAGGTACACGGCCGCCTGGCCACTACGGGCCCCGCTGCGGCACAGGAGGGCCACCGGTCGGGTGGGGTCGATCTCCGAGGTCCGGGAGGGAATCTGTCCCAGGGGGATGTGGACGGCGCCGGGCAGGGTGCCGGTGGCGATCTCGTCGCTCTCGCGTACGTCGATGATCGTTCCCCCCTCGCGGAGGATGATCTCGTAGTCGTTGACGGGGAGGGACTTGGGACTCATTTCGGGTTGTTCTCTCCTGATCGGACGGGAGGCGATCCCCCCTGTGGGCAGAGGTGGGTACCGCAGCGGGAATTGTGCAGTAGTCCGATTGTACGGACATTTTAGGATCCCGTCAAGTACCCCCCGGGGTATGGGGAAGGGGGTACGCTCGGGCCCATGCAGTTCCCCGAGGACATCAGCCAGGATGTGATCCACCGCCTCCGACGGGTCGAGGGCCAGATCCGGGGCCTGGAGAAACTGGTGGAACAGAGGGCGGAGTGTCGGGACATCGTCATCCAGTTGGCGGCGGCCAAGGCCGCCCTGGACCGGGCCGGGTTCAAACTGGTCGCCGCCGGAATCCGACAGTGTGCGGTGGGCGACACCCCCGCGGAGGAGGTGGCCCAGCTCGAGGAGTTGTTCATGAAGCTGAGCTGAGCCCCGACCGGACCGCCACGACCACGGACTACGCTTCCCCCATGGTCGACACGTTCGTTCACGATCCCCACGCCGAGGAGAGGGCGGCGGCCGTCCGGTCCGCCATGAACGACATCGGGGTGCTGGAGGCCGACATGGGCGTCACCCGGGCCGGGGTGGAGGCCATCAGGGATCGGCTGGTGGCCCTGGTGTCACACCGGCACCTTTTCTCCCGGCAGGTGTTTCCGGCCCCCGAACCCGGGGCCCGTCAACGGAGCCGCCTCTACCGCATCTCCCAGGGGGCGGGGGATCGCCTGGCCCTCTACGTCAACTCCTCCGAGGGAGCCTCGTCCACGCCGGTTCACGATCACACCACCTGGGCCGTGGTGGTCGGCTTCGATGGCCGTGAGGTGAACCGATTCTTCACCCACGGTGAGCCCCACCCCGACGGCGGGCCGGGGGGGCCGGTGCCCTGCGGGGAGTTCACGGTGGAGAGGGGAACCGGGGTGGCGATGCTCCCCGACGACCTTCACTCGATCCACCTGGACGGGGCGGCGATGAACTTCCACCTCTACGGCCTGGCCCTGGAACGGTTGACGGGTCGGCGCTACTGGCACGAGGGGGATCGGGTCTGGAAGGTCTTCCCCCCTCACTCCGACATTCGCGAGGCCCGACCCCTGGTCGGGCCTTGAGGCCGATCAGCCCCTCGGAACTGGCGACTCGGCTGAGAGGCACCGGGGAACTGGCCCTGCTGGACGCCCGGGAGCAGGGGGCCTTCCACGGTGAGCATCTCTTCCACGCCTCGTGCGTACCCCTCTCCCGTCTGGAGCAACGTCTGCCAGCCCTGGTACCACGTTCCACCACCCCGATCGTGTGGTGTGACGCCGGGGACGGCTCGGACCTGGCCCTTCGGGCGGCGCACAGGGCCCGGGAACTGGGTTGGACCTCGGTGGCGGTGCTGGAGGGGGGGAACCGCGCCTGGCGGGAGGCCGGACACCTCCTGTACGGGGGGGTGAACGTACCCTCCAAGGCCTTCGGGGAGCTGGTCGAGACCCGCCACGGAACGCCCCACGTCCCGCCCCGACGCCTGGCGGAGATGATCGCCGCCGGCGAGAAGCTGGTGATCCTCGATTCCCGACCGTTGGAGGAGTTCCGGCGTATGAGCATCCCCACGGCCTTGGACTGTCCCGGGGCCGAGCTCGTGCACCGTGTGGGCCAGGTGGTCTCCGATCCCGAGACGACGGTGGTGGTCAACTGCGCCGGGCGCACCCGGAGCATCATCGGGGCCCAGTCCCTGATCAACGCCGGGCTGGAGAATCCGGTTCTGGCCCTGGAGAACGGGACCATGGGCTGGGAGCTGGCCGGGCTCCACACCGTGAGGGGGGCCGACGCCGTGGCTCCCCGTCCCGGCCCCGAGGTGGCGGCCCGGGCCGCCACCGCCGCCGCCCGGGTGGGTCGCCGATTCGGGGTGCGCACCGTCGACACCGCCACCGTCGGGGGCTGGTTGGACGAGCCCGACCGGACCACCGTGGTCCTCGACGTGCGCAGCCCCGAGGAGTACCGGGCCGGTCATGTGGAGGGGGTGCCCAACGCCCCGGGGGGTCAGCTCGTCCAGGCCACCGACGAGTACGTGGCCACCCGCGGGGCCCGTCTGGTCCTCCTCGATGACGACGGTACCCGGGCCAACATGACCGCCTCGTGGCTGCGTCAGCTGGGTTGGGGGGACACCTTCGTGCTCTCCGATCCCGAGGCGCTGCCGGGCCTGGGTCTGAAACCCCCCGATGTCCCGTCCCCGCCCCCGGTCGCGGAGATCGGGGACGCCGAGCTGACGGAGAGGACGGGGGACCCCCGCACGGTGGTGATCGACGTGGGTTCCAGCCTCTCCCATCGGGACCGGGGACACGTTCCCGGGGCCTGGTGGACCGTCCGGTCCCGTCTCGGGGATCTCCTCGGGGCCGACCAGCCGGGGATCGAGGAGGGGACCCTGCTCGTCTTCACGTCCTCTGACGGCACCCTGGCCTCCTGGGCGGCCCACGACGCCGCCGCCCTGTGGCCCGGGGTCGAGATCCGTGTTCTCCGCGGCGGTACCCGGGCCTGGTTGGAGGGCGGTTGGGAGACGGAGACGGGGATGATCAGACCCCTGACCACCGTCGACGACGTCTGGTACAAGCCCTACGACCGGGCCCAGGGACGGGCGGCCGAGGAGCACATGAGGGAGTACCTGAGCTGGGAGGTGGCCCTGGTGGACAAGATCGGCCGCGATCCCCTGGTCAGCTTCCCCGAGTTCGATTGAGGCACCCCTGCCGATCCGGGGGTGGATGTCAGGCCGGGGTCTGGTCGTGGGGGAGTGACCCGTGGGCCGCCCGGAGGTAGGCGAAGGGGGTCTCGAATCGGAAGTTCGAGACCCGTGAGGTGTAGACGTCGGCGTAGCGTTCGACCTGGCGGGCGAAGAGACTCTTGTCGTTGCCGGCCCTCATGAGGGGGCCCCAGTGGGGGTTGCCGAGGGTGGCGGCCATTCGGGCCAGCGGGGCGATCTCACGGTCGACCCCGATGAGCTCCGCCGTCAGCTCCTCGACCTTCCGGTTGGCGTCGGACCTGGTCTCGGAGCCCTCGGGGGCGCCCACCAGGATCATGCGGTGCTGGGCCAGGGAGCGTTCCAGCCGGGTCTTGCGCTCCATGAGGGCCACCAGACGCCTCTCCTCGGGGGCGAAGGCCCGGGCGGCGCGGATCTCGGGCTCCAGCTCCCGGGCGACCAGGGCGGTGCGCCAGCGGAGGACGTCCTTGGTGACGTGGACATCGCCGAAGAGGTGGTCTCCCACGTAGAGGGGTTG